>NZ_CP136477.1:2792500-3035319 GCF_032769475.1 Intestinibacillus sp. NTUH-41-i26 | reverse complement strand
TCGATGTTATCGGTCGCGACCTTGAGGCCCTCGAGGATATGCGCGCGGTCCTGCGCCTTTTTGAGATCAAAGCGCGTACGGCGCTCGACCACGTCCTTCTGGAACGCGACATACTGGTCGATGATCTGCCGCAGCGTGAGCACGCGCGGCTGCAGCTTGCCCGCCGCGCCGGTCGGCACAAGAGCGATATGGATCATCGAAATGGTATCCTCAAGCTGGGTATAGGTGAAAAGCTGGTTGAGAATGACCTGCGCGTTGGCGTCGCGGCGGATATCCACCACGATCTGCATGCCCTCGCGCGAGGAATGGTCCTGAATATTGGTGATGCCGTCCACGCGCTTGTCCTTGACCAGGTTAGCCATCGCTTCAACCAGGCGCGCCTTGTTGACCATGTACGGGATCTCGGTGATCTGGATCTGGCTGCGGCCGTTCGCCAGCTCGACAATCTCGGCCTTGGCGCGCACCTTGATCTTGCCGCGGCCGGTGGCATACGCCGCGCGGATGCCGCTGCGGCCCATGATGACGCCGCCGGTCGGGAAGTCCGGCCCTTTGATGAACTGACAGATCTCGTCCAGCTCGGCCTCCGGATGGTCGATCACATAGCAGATGCCGTCGATCACCTCGGTCAGGTTATGCGGCGGGATGTTGGTCGCCATGCCGACCGCGATGCCCGACGAGCCGTTTACCAGAAGGTTGGGGAAACGGGAGGGGAGCACGAGCGGCTCCTGCCGCTCCTCGTCGAAGTTCGGGCCGAAATCCACTGTGTTTTTCTTAATATCCGCCAGCATATGATTGGCGATCCTGGCCATGCGGGCTTCGGTGTAACGGTAGGCCGCCGGGGGTCGCCGTCCACCGAGCCAAAGTTGCCGTGGCCATCGATCAGCGGATAGTGCAGGGAAAACGGCTGCGCCAGGCGCACCAGCGCGTCGTATACCGAAGCGTCGCCGTGCGGATGATAGCGGCCGAGCACGTTACCGACCGTGGTCGCGGACTTGCGGTAGGGCTTGTCCGAGGTCAGGCCGTCCTCATACATCGCGTACAGGATGCGGCGGTGGACCGGCTTGAGGCCGTCGCGCACGTCGGGCAGCGCGCGGCCGACGATCACGCTCATCGCGTAATCGATATAGCTCTTGCGCATCTCCTTTTCCAGGTCCACCTGTAAAATTTTCTGCTGTTCGTATTCTTGACTCATTCTATGCCTCCGAAAATGTTGGCGTTATTGACCGGCCGGCCTGATACGGTACAGCCTGCCGAAAACCGCATCATACGTCCAGATTCATTACGTATTTCGCGTTTTTCTCGATAAATTCGCGGCGCGGCTCGACCTTTTCGCCCATCAGCAGCGCGAACGTCTCGTCCGCGGCGGCCGCGTCGTCCATCGTCACCTGCAGCAGCGTGCGGTTTGCCGGATCCATGGTGGTTTCCCAAAGCTGCTCAGGATCCATCTCGCCCAGACCTTTGTAGCGCTGCACGCGCACATTGTCGCCCATCTCGGCAATACAGGTGCGCTGCTGCTCCTCCGTATAGGTATAACGCACATCCTTGCCCTTTTCGTTCTTAAACAGCGGCGGCTGGGCGATATACACATGCCCGTGCTCGATCAGCGGCCGCATGAAGCGGAAGAAGAAGGTCAACAGCAGGGTGCGGATGTGCGAGCCGTCCACGTCGGCATCAGCCATGAGGATAATCTTGCCGTAGCGCAGCTTGGACAGGTCGAAATCATCGCCAAAGCCCGCGCCGAACGCGGTGATCATCGGGGTGAGCTTGTCGTTGCCGTATACGCGGTCCAGGCGCGCCTTTTCCACGTTCAGCATCTTGCCCCACAGCGGCAGGATAGCCTGGTGCCGTCGGTCGCGGCCCTCCTTGGCCGAGCCGCCCGCGGAGTCACCCTCCACGATGTAGATTTCGGTATAGGTGGGGTCCTTTTCGATGCAGTCCGCCAGCTTGCCCGGCAGGGAGGCCGAGTCCAGCGCGGATTTGCGGCGCGTCAGCTCGCGCGCCTTTTTGGCCGCCTCACGGGCGCGCGCGGCGGTCTGCGCCTTTTCGATGATGGTGCGCGCGACCTGCGGATTTTCCTCGAAAAAGGTCATCAGCTTGTCGGACACCATGGTGTCTACCAGCGCGCGCATATCGCTGTTGCCCAGCTTGGTCTTGGTCTGGCCCTCGAACTGCGCCTCCTGCAGCTTGACCGAGATAATCGCGGTCAGTCCCTCGCGCGCGTCCTCGCCCTTGAAGGATTCGTCGTCCTTGAGCAGCTTATATTTCCTGCCGTAATCGTTAAGCACGCGGGTAAGCGCAGCCTTGAAGCCGGTTTCATGCGTGCCGCCCTCAGTGGTGTTGATGTTATTGGCAAAGGAAAGGATCAACTCGTTATAGCTGTCCGTATACTGCATCGCGACCTCGGCCATCGAGGTATCGCGGCTGCCCTCCATATAAATAACCTGCTCGTGCAGAGGGGTCTTGGTGCGGTTGAGATGCTCGACAAACTGGCGGATGCCGCCCTCGTAGTGCATCACATCCTCCACCGGCTCGTCGTCGCGCTCATCCCGCAGGGTGATCTTGAGGCCCGCGTTGAGGAACGCCTGCTCGCGCAGGCGCTTTTCCAGCACGTCGTAATCAAATTCGGTCGTCTCGAAGATCTCCGGATCGGCATGGAAGCGGATGGTGGTGCCGGTTTCGCTCTCGCAGGGCGTATCGCGCATTTTAACGGCCGTCACGCCGCGCTCAAAGCGCATATAGTGCCTGGTATGACCGTCGCGCACCTCGGCCTCCATCCAGTCGGACAGCGCGTTGACGACCGACGAGCCCACGCCGTGCAGGCCGCCGGACACCTTGTAGCCCGAACCGTCAAACTTGCCGCCCGCGTGCAGCACGGTCAGCACGACCTCGAGCGTGGGAATGCCCATCTGCGGATGGATACCGCAGGGGATGCCGCGGCCGTTATCCGCCACACGGATGATGTCGCCCTTTTCGATCGTGACCTCGATATGGGTGCAGTAGCCCGCCAACGCCTCGTCGATCGAGTTGTCCACGATCTCGTAAACCAGATGGTGCAGGCCGCGCGCGGAGGTCGAGCCGATGTACATGCCCGGCCGCTTGCGGACCGCTTCCAGCCCCTCGAGCACCTGGATCTGGCTCTCGTCATAGGCGTCGGTCACCTTCAGGTCGAGTACCTCGTCCTTAATTTCCAATTCTTCACTCATATTTCCAGATTTCCTTTCGAGAAATTGCGGTAACATACTTCCTTCATGCGCGGCGTTATACGGCATACCCCTTTTCCGCGCGCCTTTGCAGCGCCTGCGGCGAAAGCTGGGTCAGGTAAAGCGTTTCGCCCAGCGCGTTCTCGCACAGCACGGCCGCGCGCGGCAGGTCCTCGTACAGCTCGATGATACGCCCCTCCTCCTGCATGCGGGAGAGCAGCCCACGCGTCCGTTTGGACGCGGTCGCCGTATCCATATCGAACACCGCCACCACGGTCTGCAGGGGAACGATATAATCCTGTCCCAAATGCAGATACATAAAAAACCCCTGTTTTCACGAAAAATGGGCAGAAGAAAACACAATGGAGCATGCATCGGCCGGCGTTTTCTCCCGCCGTGCCTGGCATGCGCCACCGGCCCTGCCCCAACGTGGCATTCTATTATAGATTATACCACTTTTTTCTTCATTTGTGTACTGAAAAGCGCGAAAAGGTCAAATAATTTTACCGTTTTTTATATGGAAAACCGCGCCGGCGCGCAGCTTGTCCGATATCCCGTCCTCGCAGCAGGTAATCATCACCTGTCCGTCCGCGATGCGGTTGAGGACAAAATCCTGCCGCCGGCGGTCCAGCTCGGAAAGCACGTCGTCGAGCAGGAGTACGGGGTACTCCCCATCCTCCTGAAAGAACAGCTCGCGCTCGGCGAGTTTGAGGGAAAGCGTACACGTCCGCACCTGCCCCTGCGAGCCAAACGCGGCCGCGCTGCGGCCGTTCAGCAGGAGCGTCAGGTCGTCCTTATGCGGACCGGACAGGCAGCTTTTCGCCGCCAGCTCCGCGGATCGGTGGGCGTAAACATGCGCGGCAAGCTGCTGCTCGATCTGCTTTGCGTCCGCGAACGGGTCGGTGACCGAGGAAACCGTCTGATACGCGCCGGAAAGCGCCTCCTGCGGCGCGATATCGGCGTAGACGGCCGCCGCCGCTTCCAGCAGCCTGCGGCAGTAGTACGCGCGGTAGCGGATGATCCGCGCGCCGAAGTACGCCATGCGGAGGGAGAAATCCTCCCACAGGTTCAGCAGGGTGGGTTTTTCCTCGCTGTCGCGCAGGATGCGCGTCTTGTGGTCGTGCAGGCGGTTGTATTCCTCCAGATAACGCGCGTAATTGGGCCGAAGCTGGCACAGCGCCACATCCAGGAAGCGCCGCCGCGCGCCCGCGCCCGCGCGCACCAGCATCAAATCCTCCGGACAAAATAAAACGGTTTTCAAAAGCCCCTGCATATCCGCCTGGCGCTTCTGCCGCACTCCGTTTTTGTAGATTTCCATGCTTTTGGCGCGCGAAAGGCGCAGCTCTACGGTAAAATCCCGATCGTGCGCCGCAAAATCCGCGCGGATGAACGCATGGTCGGCCTCAAAGCGCAGGCCCTCTTTTTTCTGCGCCGTGCGAAACAGGCGCATGGTCGAGCAGACCGCCACCGCTTCGAGCAGGTTGGTCTTGCCCTGCCCGTTCTCGCCGCAGACCAGGTTGACCGACGGGTCGAAAGCGAAGCGCGCCTTTTCATAATTGCGGAAATTTTCCAGCGCAAGCGTGTGAACGTTCAAAGCGCGCTCACCTGGATGGACGGGTTTTTCCTCTTCAGCAGGCCGAGCAGCGCGTCCTTACCGTCCGGAATGGCGGAAAGCGGGAAATAATAGGCGTTGTCCTTGGTCGTAAAGCAGAAGATCTCGCTGTCGTATACTGCGCCCGTAATCTCGTCATAAGGCAGAAAATAGTCGCGGACCAGGCCGTCGTTGCCGACCGTGACCTCCTTATCGCTGCAGCAGACCGTGCAGGGGACGCTTTCCTTGCCGAATTCTTCCCGATAGTATTTAAGGATCTTGTCTACCCTCCTGCCGTTCATGCCGCCGAACGTGTTGCGCAGCCACCAGAACAGCACCGCCGCAATGCCGACCAGGAACAGCACGAATCGGGTCGGCAGATAGGCAAGCACCAGCACCAGCACCATAATCCCTGCTTTGAGCAGCGAGGACCGTCTGCGCGTCCGGTAAAGCGGCAGCGACGGATAAATTTTTTCATAGAACCGGCGGAGCAGCGCTTCATCCTGGTTATAGTTGATCTCCATTGCCTGTCCCCTCCTCTTCGTTCCGTATCGCAACGGTTTCGCCGTTCAGCGTCACCGTATCGCCCGATCGCAGCTTTTTCCCGCGCATGGTGCAGGGCTGCCCATTCACCTGTACCTCGCCGGACGCGATGCGGAGCTTGGCTTCCCCGCCGGAGGCGGTCAGGTTCGCGAATTTGAGCAGCGCGTCCAGCTTGATGTATTCCGTGTCAATCCTGATTTCAGTCATTGGCCTTCAGCCTTACCGGCAGCACAAGGTAGGTGTACTTGTCCCCCTCCAGCGGGGAAACGACGACCGGATTGAGCGGGCCTTTGAGCTGCAGCAGCACGGTGTCGTCTCCCGCGGCGCGCAGCGCGTCCAGCACATAGCGGTTATTGAAGCCGATTTCCAGCTCGTCGATCGTCCCGTCGAACGCGCATTCGTCATAGCTCTTGCCGACCGCGGTGATGCACGACATCTGCACATAAGAGCCGTCAAAGTGGAAGCGCACCGGATTTTTCAGCTTTTCGGAGACGATCAGGGACACGCGCTCGATACAGGTGATCAGCTCATGCCGGTCGGCCTTGACCACATGCTCGAACTCGGCCGGTATCGCGGCGCGGTAGTTGAGGAATTCGCCGTCGATCAGGCGGGTGATGAGCGTGGTGCCGCCGATGCGGAACAGGATGTTTTTCCGGTCCGGAAAGATCTCGACATCCCCCTCCTCTTCGGTGAGGATGCGCTCAATTTCGCGCAGGGAGGAGCCGGGTACGACGAATTTCATGTCCCCGGAAATGCCCTCCACAGTTTCGCGGCGCACGGAAAGGCGGTACCCGTCCACCGCGACCACGTTCAGGCGGCTGCCCTCCAGCTCGAACAGGCATCCGGTATGGATGGGCTTGGATTCGTTATCCGAAACCGAAAAGATGGTCTGTGCGATCATGCTTTTGAGCATGGATTGGGGAAGAGAAAAGCCGGTTTCGCTCGACACCTCGGCCAGCGCGGGATATTCGTCCGCCTCAGTCGCAATCAGGTTGAACACCGCGCGGCCGCATTTGATGGTGGTCAGCAGCTTGTCGTCGGTTTCCAGGTAAACTGTGTCCTGCGGCAGCTTGCGCACGATATCGTAAAACAGGCGCGCGTTGAGGACGATGCTTCCGGATTCGATCACGTCGGCCTCGGCCGTGGTGCGGATCCCCATGGATAGGTCGTAGCCGGTCAGGGTGAGCGAATTGGGCGCGGCGTCAATCAGCAGTCCTTCCAGCAGCGGCATGGCGCTTTTTCCCGTGACCGCGCGGGAGGCGGTGCCGATCAGGCTGAGCAGGGTTTCTTTTTCACAGGAGAATTTCATTGGGCATTCTTCTTTCTTTTCGGAAATCTAACAAAAAAACAGGATAGGTTTTTATCGTCGTAGTAGAGGCTGGGGAAATTGGGGAAAAACGGTGTACAGCGAGATTTCCCGCGGGAAATGACGTACACAGCAGGCTGTGGATTGTTTTTTTGTCGTCCACAGTCGGCGGGGGTCGCATTTTTTTCCACAGGGCTTAGGCTGTGCAATCCACAGGGAATTGTGGAAAATCCTATTCCCCGCGGATGTTGTTGTGCAGCTTTTTGATGACGTCCTCGGTTTCGCGGGAATTTTTTCGTTCCTCCTCGATTTTGTTGCAGGCGTGCATGACCGTGGTATGGTCGCGCTTGAATATTTTAGCGATATCGGGGAAGGAATATTCCAGTTCCTGCCGGATCATGTACATGGCCATCTGGCGGGGATAGGCGACGTCCTTGGAGCGGTTCTGCGAGATCATCTGCTCGACCGGTATGTAAAAATAATTGGCGACCGCTTCCATGATGCGCTCGGGTGTGGGGTTAAGGCCGGGGTTTTCCGTGCGCAGCGCGTCGATCGCGTTTTCAGCCAGCTCAATGGTGATCGCTTCGTCCATCAGCTCGTGCATGGCCTTGATTTTTTTGACTGCGCCCTCAAGCTGCCTGATGTTTGCCTGGATGTTTTCCGCGATGTAGGTGGAAACATTGTCCGGCAGAGCCACGCCCATCTTGCCGGCCTTGTCACGGATAATGGCGATGCGCGTTTCAAAGTCCGGCGGCTGGATATCGGCCAGCAGGCCCCACTCGAATCGGGTCTTCATGCGGTCTTCCAGAGTGTTGATCTCCTTGGGAGGGCGGTCGGAGGTCAGGACGATCTGCTTTTTCGCCTCGTACAGCGCGTTGAAGGTATGGAAAAACTCCTCCTGCGTGCGCTCCTTGCCAGCGATGAACTGCACGTCGTCCAGCAGCAGCAGGTCTACCACGCGGTATTTGTTGCGGAAGGCCTGTACGTTGCCCTCCTGGATGGCGGTGATCAGCTCGTTGGTGAAGTCCTCGCCCTTGACGTAGATGATGCGGAATTCCGGATGGGTCTTGCGGATGACGTTTGCAATCGCGTACATCAAATGGGTCTTGCCCAGACCGGAGTTGCCGTAAATGAAAAGCGGGTTGTTTTCCGCAGCGGGATGCTGGGATACCGACAGTGCGGCCGCGTGTGCGAACTTGTTCGACGAGCCGACGATGAACCGCTCGAAAGTATAATCGTCGTAAGGGGAGGAGCTGGCGGTCGGCGCGGTGTATTCGCCGGTCACGACCACAACCGAAACCGGATCGCCGAGAAGCTCCTGCAGAACGTTCTGCAGCGGGTCGATAAACCGCTGCTCGATGATCTCCTTTTTGAATTGTACAGGGGAATGCAAAATCAAACGGTTGTCCGCAAAAGAAACAACCGTGACATCGTCAAACCAGGCGGAAATGGTGGACGGTGAAAAATTGGGTTCCAGCCGTTCGAGCGCCATTTCCAGTATATTATTGGCCATGGGGCGCCTCCTGTCGATATAAATACAATTCTATAATAGCATAATCGGGCGGCGGATTCAACGCAAATTGTTGATAAAACAAACTTCTCGCCGTTGTTGCCACCCCAATTATTGTGCTGTTTTTTTACCAATCCCCAAGATGTTGATAAGAGGCTGAAAACATAAAAAAATCTTGACATTCGGCGCTTTTTATAAGATAATAATTATTGTCTCATATTCTGCGGACAGGCAGCGGCATATGCCCGCGTCATGCGCCGGACCTATGCCGGTGCCCATCCGTAAATCCATCAAACAGGGAGGTGCTCGAAGTATGAAGAGAACGTATCAGCCTAAGAAGCGTCAGCGCTCCAAGGAGCATGGTTTCCGCAAGCGCATGCGCACGTCGAACGGCCGCAAGGTGCTGGCCCGCCGCCGCGCGAAGGGCCGCGCTAAGCTCACTGCGTAAGCTTGGCTGGAAGCTACAGCTTCCATGCAGGTTTTGATAAAAAGCCTGCTTTTCTATTTTCATCGCGCCTGCGGCGCGGAAGTGTTCGTAACGAGCCGCTTATGCTGTAAGCGGTTCGTTTTTTCTTAGCAGAAAACCGGCGCAGATCGTTTGGGCGGCGCCCGCCGGAGCGGAAAAAGGGGCGTCCGCCGGCTTTGCAGTGTACTTAGATGCAAAGAGGTTCGTTTTTCAGGGGCATCGGAAAAACGAGGGGTTTCAGAAATGAAAAATACGATATCCTTAAAGGAAAACCATGAATTCCGGCGGCTGTACCACCGCGGCACATCGTCCGCGGGCAGGCATCTGGTGCTGTACTGCCGCAAAAACAAGCTGGGCCGCAACCGGCTCGGCCTGACGGTCAGCGCAAAGCTGGGCAAGGCCGTGCAGCGCAACCGCGTAAAGCGGCTGTTTCGGGAAGCCTACCGCTTGCATGAAAATGAATTTGCAAGGGGAATCGACATCGTGCTTGTCGCGCGCAGCCGCGCGGTGGGCGCGACCTATTTGGAAATTGAAAAATCGCTGCTGCGGGCGCTCCGCGAGAACCCGTCCGCCGCAGCACGGTCTTGAAACGCTTTATGCTGGCGGCGATCCGCTTTTACCGCCGGCATATTTCGCCCGCCAGACCGCCCTGCTGCCGTTATATCCCGACCTGCTCGCAGTATGCGATCGAGGCGATCGAAAAATACGGCGCGCTCAAGGGCGGCTGGCTGGCTTTCAAGCGGATCATGCGGTGCCATCCGTTTTCCAAACGGGGTCCATACGATCCGGTGCCGTAAGGGGGAAAGGGGGCGGCGCGGCCGTTTTCCATCCTCCGCGCGCTGCGGCGCGCGAGAAAAATTGAATTTCCTTCCGGCGGGGGCGGCCGTCCCCGCCGGATTACGGGAGGATTATAATGGGAGAAGCATTCGGTCTTATTATCGTCAGGCCACTCGGCCTGATCCTGCTGGCAATCTTCAAGGCGGTCGGGTCGTACGGCCTTGCCGTTATCCTGTTCGCGCTGCTCGTCAAGCTGATCTGCATACCGCTTGCCATTAAGGGCAAAAAGAGTATGCTTGCGATGAGCGCGCTCAACGCGGAGCTGCAGCAGCTTCAGAAAAAGTATGCCAACAACCGCGTCAAGCTCAACGACGAGATGCAGAAGCTGTATGACAAGCACGGCGTTAACCCTATGTCGGGCTGTCTGCCGCAGTTCATCCCGCTGCCGATCATGATGGGCCTGTACTACGCGGTGCAGCAGCCGCTCAAGTTCATGATGGGCTTCAGCGACGAGGTTATCGCTAAACTGGCCAACGAGGTGGGCGTGGATATCGCGACTGCCGGCTACTATGGCCAGATCACAATTGCCGAGAAGCTGGGCGATATGTTCCAGAGCGCAGGCAACGTCTGGCCTGAGGCCATCACCAAAATCACGGACGGTATGGGCGAACTGCTCAATATCGATTTCCATTTCCTCGGCCTGAACCTGGCGCAGACGCCGTCCATCACCGATCCCGGCTTTATCTGGATCATCCCGATCCTGTCGGGTGCGACCGCGTTCCTGTCCAGCTATGTCATGCAGAAGATGCAGAACATGCCGAGCAACGCCGCCGCCGGCCAGATGAAGATGCTCAACCTGCTGATGCCGCTGATGTCGCTGTATTTCGGCTTTATCCTGCCGGGCGCCATCGGCATCTACTGGATTTTCAACAACGTGTTCTCCTGCGTGCAGGAGATCATCCTGACCAAGTACCTGCGCGGCAAGCGTGAAAAGAAAGAGGCGGAGGAAGCCGCGCGCATCGAGGCCGCCAAGGAAGCCAAGCGCATCGCCAATCGGGAAGCGCAGCGGCAGCAGTCCCTGGAAGCCAAAAAGAAAAAGGGGGACAAATAAACCATGCAGAAATTCATTGAAACGACCGGGGAGACCCGCGACGCCGCGATCCAGGCCGCTTTGAAGCAGCTCGGCCTCGATCGGGACGACGTTTCGGTAGAAGTGCTGGATAATGGCAAAAAGGGCTTTTTGGGCATCGGCGCGACGCCGGCCCGCGTCCGCGTGACCTATGAGGCGCCGGACGAGCCAGTAAAGCCGGCCGAACCTGTCCACACCCCTGTGGAAAAGAAAAAGGAAGAGAAGCCGGAAAAGCTCTCCATCACCACGGATGACGATACGCCCCGTCTGGTCAAGGCCGCACCCGCAGACTTCGTGCCGGAAAAGCTGGAGGTGGAGCGCCCGCCGCGCCGCGAACGCCGCGAGCGCGGGGACCGTCCGCGCCGCGAGCGTCGGGAGCGCCGCCCGCGTGAGGAGCATCCCATCACGCCGTCCGTTCCCAAGGAGCGCGAGCTGATTCCGGTTTCCGAGGAATGCATGAAAAAGGCCGAGGTTCTGGCGACGGATTTCGTCGCCGGCCTGCTGGAAAAAATGGGTGTGGAGGGCAAGGTCACCATTCTGCCGCAGGTCGAATGCGACCAGCTCCGCATTGAGATTTCCGGACCGGATATGGGTCCGGTCATCGGCCGCCGCGGGGATACGCTGGACGCGATCCAGTACCTTGGCTCGCTGGTGCTGAACAACGCGCTGGACGAGCATGTCCGCCTGTCCGTGGATACCGAGAACTATCGCGTCAAGCGGATGGAAAGCCTGGAACGCCTGGCGCGCAAAATGGCGATGAAAGTCGTCAAGTCCCATCGTTCGATGACGCTCGAGCCGATGAACCCCTACGAGCGCCGCATCATCCATGCCGCGCTGCAGGATTTCAACGGCGTGACGACCTATTCGACCGGCACCGAACCCGGCCGCCGCGTGGTGATCGCGCCTGACAGCAGCTATCGCCCGCATCACTGATTTTCTTGGGGGATAGCATTGATGAACGATACCATTGCCGCCATTTCATCCGCGGGCGGTCCGATCGGATTGATTCGGGTATCGGGCGAACGGGCGATTGAAGCGGCCGCCGCGGTTTTTGATGCGAAAAACGGGAAAAGCCTGGTAGATGCTCCCTCGCAGAAGCTGGTTTACGGCACGCTACGGGATAAAAATGGCAAGGTCGTCGACTGCTGCTTTGCGGTCGCGCTGCACGCGCCGCACACCTATACCGGCGAGCCTATGGCCGAATTACAGTGCCATGGTTCGACTGCGGTGCTGCAGCTCGGGCTGGACGCTTTGTTCGCGCAGGGCGTCCGCCAGGCGGAAGCGGGCGAGTTTACCCGACGAGCTTTCCTCAACGGCAAAATGGGGCTTTCCGAGGCCGAAGCGGTTCATGACTTGATTACCGCGCGCACGGCCGAGGCCGCTCAAAATGCGGCCGCGCAGATCATGGGCGCGGTCGGCTCGCCGGTGCAGGAAATGCGGGACGAGCTGATCGGTATGGTTGCGCATTTCCACGCGGTTGTGGATTTTCCGGACGAGGATATCGACCCCGTGCTGTTCGAGGACGCGGCCGCGCTGCTCCACCGCACGACCAGCCGCCTGTACAGCATGGCGGAAAGCTATGAGCGCGGGCGTATCTTGCGGGAGGGCATCCCCTGTGTGATCCTGGGGCGGCCGAACGCGGGCAAGTCCACGCTGCTCAACGCGCTGCTGGGACGGGAGCGTGCGATCGTGACCGATATTCCCGGCACGACGCGCGACCTGATCGAGGAGAACGTCAAAGTGGGCCAGCTTTTGCTGCGCGTGACCGATACGGCTGGCCTGCGGGATACGAACGATCCCATCGAGCAGGCGGGCATCGACCGCGCGATGGCGGAGGCTGCGGCGTCTGCTCTGATCCTCGCGGTGTTCGACGGCTCCCGCCCGCTGGGTGACGAGGATATGCTGGTGCTCGCGCGTTCCGCGGGGCATCGGGCGATCGCGGTGGTCAATAAGGACGACCTGCCGCGCCGGCTGGAGGAAAAGCTGCTGAAAAAGCATTTCCTGCATATCGTACCCCTTTCCGCTAAGACGGGGGAGGGCCTGCAGCGGCTGCTCGACCTGATCCCCAGAACGGTCGGCTTTGGCGACGGCGCGTTTGACGGCGCGCTGATCACCAATTCCCGCCAGGCCGCCGCGCTGGCCCGCGCTGCGGAGCGGTGCGAGGCCGCGCTGTACGCCGCCCAGTCCGGAATGACGCCCGACGCCGTTGTGATGGACGCGGAGGGCGCGATCGCCGCGCTGGGCGAGATCACCGGCGAAACCGTGACCGAGGCTGTCGTCTCGCGCATCTTCAGCGATTTTTGTGTCGGTAAATAAACCGGCCGCCCGATGGAAATGCAGGGCCGCTGCTGAGGCAGCGGCCCTGTTTGCGTTTGCCGCTTTCTATAAGAGAATACGATCTGTATATTATAATATAAAAATAATATTATGTATTTAACAGAATCCACATTTGGCAGAAGTTATCCCAAGTTTACACAGAGTTATCAACAGCTATGTACAAAATAAAACACAGAAATACGGACGCTTTGCTGTATTTTACAGGACCATCCGGTCAGAAAAGGAGGATTGTGCGTCATGCTTTTTTCGTCTGAGCCGTTCGACGTTGCCGTGGTCGGGGCGGGGCATGCGGGGATTGAAGCCGCGCTGGCCGCGGCGCGCCTTGGCATGAAGACCGCCTGCTTTACGATCAACCTGGACGCGGTTGGCAATATGCCCTGCAATCCGGCGATCGGCGGCACGGCAAAGGGACATCTGGTGCGCGAGATTGACGCGCTGGGTGGAGAGATGGCGCGCGCGGCCGACGCGGCCTGCATTCAGTACCGTATGCTCAACCGTGGGAAAGGGCCGGCGGTACATTCACTGCGCGCGCAGGCTGACCGCGGGCAATACAGAACGTATATGAAGCATGCGCTTGAACAGCAGGAGGGCTTGCAGCTCATGCAGGACGAAGTCGTTTCGGTGGAAACCGAAAACGGCGCGGTCAGCGCGGTTACGACCGCGATCGGCGCGTGCCATCCGGTTAGGGCGGTCATCATCGCAACCGGCACCTTTTTGG
The DNA here is from genome assembly GCF_032769475.1 of Intestinibacillus sp. NTUH-41-i26. Classification (GTDB taxonomy): domain Bacteria; phylum Bacillota; class Clostridia; order Oscillospirales; family Butyricicoccaceae; genus Agathobaculum; species Agathobaculum ammoniilyticum. The sequence continues at coordinate 3,021,742 of NZ_CP136477.1, read as the reverse complement.
GAGGCCGCATCATTATCGGGGACTATACGCGGGAAAGCGGACCAGACGGAATGGCGGCGGCAGGCCCGCTGGCCGAGTCGCTGCGTGCGCTCGGCCTGCGGCTGCAGCGCTTCAAAACCGGTACGCCGCCGCGCATCCATCGCCGTTCGATCGACCTTTCCGGCTTGGAACTACAGAGGGGGGAGGAGGAGATCATCCCCTTTTCGTTCGATACCGAACAGCCGCCGGAAAACCGGGCGGTTTGTTACCTGACCTATACGACCGGCAGGACGCATGAGATCATCCGCGCGAACCTGAACCGCTCGCCGCTGTACGGCGGCAGGATCGAGGGGGTCGGCCCGCGCTACTGTCCGTCGATCGAGGACAAGGTCGTCCGCTTCGCGGATAAGCCGCGCCACCAGCTTTTTTTAGAGCCGATGGGGCTTGAGACGGAGGAGATCTATGTGCAGGGCTTTTCCTCCTCCATGCCGTTCGACGTGCAGCGCAATATGCTGCATACGGTTAAGGGCTTGGAGCATGCTGAGATCATGCGGCCGGCCTATGCTATTGAATATGACTGCGTCGATCCGTTGGAATTGCGTCCCACGCTGGAAACGAAAAAAATCAGAGGTTTGTATGGCGCGGGGCAGTTCTGCGGCTCCTCCGGCTATGAGGAGGCCGCCGCGCAGGGTTTGATCGCGGGCATCAACGCCGCGCTGTGCCTCAAGGGAGAGAAGCCGCTCATCCTTGACCGTGCGGACGGCTATATCGGCACGCTGATCGACGACCTGGTGACGCGCGGCACGAACGAGCCGTACCGGATGATGACCTCGCGCTCGGAATACCGTTTGCTGCTGCGGCAGGACAACGCAGACGAACGCCTGGTACCCATCGGCGTGCGCGTGGGGCTGAACCCGCCGGAACGTGGCGCGCGCGTGCGGCGCAAATATGAGCAGGTACAGCAGGAGATCAACCGCGTGGCGTCGGTGGGCGTGCCGGTGACGGATGCGCTCAACGGCTTTCTCGCGGGGAAGAACAGCGCGCCGCTCAAGGCGGGCTGCAAGCTGATCGACCTGCTGCGCCGCCCCGAGCTGTGTTATGCCGATCTTGCGCCGTTTGATCCCGACCGGCCGGCGCTGCCGGCGGTCATTCGGGAGCAGGTCGAGATCCGCATCAAATACGCGGGTTATATCGACCGTCAGGAGCGCGACGTGGAGCAGTATCGTAAGTTGCAGAGCCGTCCGCTGCCGCCTGAGCTGGATTATAGCGCGATTGATTCGATCCGCCTGGAGGCGCGGCAAAAGCTGAACGCGGTCAAGCCGCTCAATTTCGGACAGGCTGCGCGGATATCGGGTGTTTCGCCTGCGGATATCACGGCGCTGATGATCTATATGGAAACACGGTGGAAAGGAGGGAACGCATGAACGAACGCATGCTGCTGGAGGACGGACTTAAGCAGCTTTCCCTCTCTTTTTCTCCACAGTCTGTGGAAAAATTGCTACGCTTTTCCGACCTCCTGCTGGAAAAAAATCGGGTGATGAACTTGACCGCAGTGACCGATCCCACGGAGGTCGTGACGCGGCACTTCCTTGACTGCGCGGTGCTCGCGCCCCATCTGCCGGCTGGCCAGACCGTGCTGGACGTTGGTACGGGCGCGGGCTTCCCGGGTGTGCCGCTCGCCATCCTCTGTCCGGACACGGTGTTTACCCTGCTGGACGCGCAGCGCAAGCGTGTCGATTTCCTGCAGGAGACAATCGCGGCGCTCGGCCTGTCCAACTGCACCGCTGTCCACGCGCGGGCGGAGGAGTTCGCCAAAGCACATCGCGCCGCGTTCGATGTTGCGGTGTCGCGTGCGGTTGCCGAGCTGCGTGTGCTGTGCGAGCTGACCCTGCCGATGGTCAGAGTGGGAGGCGCGTTCTATGCCATGAAAGCCGCGGACTGCATGGATGAGGTCGGTTCGGCTGCGCATGCGTTCGCTGTGCTCGGCGCGCCCGCCGCCGAGCTGCTGCACTATACCGTGCCGCATGCCGGAGTAGAGCGCACGATGGTCCGCCTGCAGAAGCTCGAGGATACGCCCGACCGTTACCCCCGCCGCTTCAAAAAAATACAGACCGACCCCCTGTAATTACAAAATGTAAACCCTCTGTTGAGAAATAACAGAGGGTTATTTTTTGTCCGAAAATGCACGGAAATGTGTGTTTTCTGGTAGGAAATGACTGGTAACGGTCGAAAAAGCAATGTTTTGCGGTCGATTTTCCTTGTCAAAATGTAATAATATGGTAATCTATTACCAAAGGACATAAGGAGGTAATGAATTTGATGTCGGTTTTGACACTTGTGACAGGAAAAGAGGATCGTACATTGCGTCGCATCCGCGTGAGCGATATTGCGCGCAACCCCAACCAGCCGCGTAAATATTTTGATCCTGAGGCGATTGCCCAGCTTGCGGAAAGCATCCGTCAATATGGGGTACTCAATCCGCTGACCGTGCGGCGCGCACCGAACGGCGGCTATGAGCTGGTCGCGGGAGAGCGCCGGCTGCGCGCGGCCCGCGTGGCGGGACTGAATGAAGTACCCTGTCTGGTAATCGCTGCGGATTCGCAGGATTCCTCCGCGATTGCGCTGGTGGAAAACCTGCAGCGGCGCGACCTGGACTTTTTTGAGGAAGCAAACGGTTTCAAGCGGCTGATCGACCAATACGGCTTGACGCAGGAGGAAGCCGCGCGCAAGGTTGGCAAAACACAGTCGGCGGTGGCGAACAAGCTTCGCCTGCTCCGCCTTTCGCCGCAGAATATGGAGATGATCCGCAGCGCGAACCTGACCGAGCGGCACGCCCGCTGCCTGCTCCGTCTGGAACAGGAGGAGGATCGGATCAACGCGACCAAGTTTATTATCGAGCATGATCTGAACGTCAGCCGCGCGGAACAGTATATCGATACCCTGCTAAAGGAAAAGGAAACGCCGTCGGGACAGGAGCGCAAGGTGATCCGGCTGATTAAAGATGTTCGCTTTTTCCTGAATACGCTCAACCGCGCGGTCGGCGTTATGGTGGACGCGGGTATCGGTGCGACCGTCGAGCAGCAGGAAAGCGACGACGGGCTGACGCTTACTATCTGCATTCCGCATGCCCGCTGCAACTAATTTTGATATTGATACGGCAGTGTTTCACGTGAAACAAAAATCTTGGGTTGTTTCATGTGAAACATTGCTGTTTTTTCTTTGCTTTTGATTGGTGTTGTGCTATAATAAAACCCGTAAGAAAATAAGGGAAAGCCGAGGAGAAAAACGCTTATGGGTAAAATCATCGCGTTCGCCAATCAAAAGGGCGGCGTCGGCAAAACGACCACGGCCATTAATCTTGCGGCTGCGTTGTTCGAGCGTGGCAAGCGCGTACTGCTGTGCGACTTTGACCCGCAGGGAAACGCAACGTCCGGCTTCGGCGTTGATCCGCGCTCTTTGAAGACCTCGATCTATGATCTGATCGTCGCGGATGAGCCGGATGTGAAAAGCGCCATTGTATCGACCAAATGGGTCGACCTGATCGGCGCAAATGTCAACCTGGCAGGTGCGGAGCTGGACCTCATCATGATGGAGGGACGGGAAAACCGTCTCAAGGGCGTGCTCGATCGTGTCAGGGAAGAATACGATTATATTTTCATTGACTGCCCGCCCTCGCTGGGACTGCTGACGCTCAACTGTCTTTGCGCGGCGGACAGCTTCCTGGTGCCGCTGCAGTGCGAATATTACGCGCTGGAGGGCCTGAGCCAATTGATGACAACCGTCCGTATGGTGAAAAAGAGCATGAATCCGTCGCTCGCGCTGGAAGGCGTGCTGCTGACCATGTTTGACGGACGCACCAACCTGTCCATCCAGGTGGTCGAAGAGGTGAAAAAGCACTTTCCGGGCGAGGTATTCTCGTCGGTTGTGCCGCGCAACGTGCGCCTGAGCGAAGCGCCCAGCCACGGCAAGCCGATCACGGATTACGACCGGATGTGCCGCGGCGCGGAAGCATATCTTTCCCTCGCGGATGAAATACTGAAAAAGAATAAGCAGGAAAAGGGGAGAGTCTGATGTCATCGACCAAAAGGGGACTGGGCGGCGGCCTGTCCAATCTGTTCGGCGGCGATGTCACCGACCTGAGCGCCGCAGGCGCGGCGGCGGGCGGCGTCACCCAACTTTCCCTTTCCAGAATCGAGCCCAATCCCAATCAGCCGCGCAAGGTCTTCGACCCAAACGCGTTGGAGGAGCTGGCGGAGAGCATCCGCCTGCACGGCGTAATCACACCGATCACCGTGCGCGCAGGGGAGAAGAGCGGCTACTACCAGATCATAGCCGGTGAGCGCCGCTGGCGCGCGGCGCGGATGGCGGGACTCAAGGAGATACCGGCCATGGTGCTGGAAGCGCGGGAAAGCGAGATCATGGAGCTGGCCCTGATCGAAAACCTGCAGCGGCAGGACCTCAATCCTATCGAGGAGGCCGAGGGCTATGACTTGCTGATGCGGCAGTTCGGGCTGACGCAGGAGGAGGTCGCGCGCCGCGTGGTCAAATCGCGTCCAGCGGTAGCGAACGCGCTGCGCCTGCTGGCGTTGCCCGACGAGGTACGTGTTATGGTCAGTGAGGGCAAGCTGTCCGGCGGTCATGCACGCGCCGTGCTGGCAGTGTCCGAAGCGGACAAACGTGTGGAAGCGGCCAGACAGATGGCCGGCATGACCGTGCGGCAGGCCGAGGCGTTGGCGAAAAAGCTGAACAAAAAGCCGGTGCAAAAGACCGAAAGCGCCGTTTTTTCCGTGGATTACCTGTCCGAAGCCGCGCGGGAACTGGAAAGTGTGCTCGGCCGCAAGGTCAGCATCCAGCAGGGGAAAACAAGCGGCACCTTGACGCTGGAATATTATGGATCAGACGATCTGGAACGCCTGATTGAAGCGCTGCGCAGCCTGCGCGTATAAGGAGGAAAACATGGACGAGCAGAAAAAAACGCCGGACGGGCCCAAGCCGGAAAAAAAGCTCAGCCGCACGACGCTTACCTTTTATATCATCGGCCTGTTTACCGTGGCGCTCGCGCTGATTTTAATCAGCTATATCGCGCAGGCTCGCGCGGACAGGCAGCTTGACACGCTGACTAACCAGTTGACCGAGCAGCAAACGGTCGCGCAGGGCGCGACACAGAAAATGGAAGACCTGCAAAAGCAGTTCGACGCGCAGAGCAAGGCGCTGGACGGTGTGCGCAGCGCGCTCGACAGCGAGCTGGCGCACACTGATGTGGTCGCCGCCGCTACGCTGCGCATGGAGGAACGCGACGTATACGCCGGCTTGGCGCGCATCAGCGCACAGCTTTTATCGGAAAACACGGAGGACGCGGTGCGGGAATACGACGCGCTGGTGGAAAAATACGGTGCAGAACGTCTGCTCGGCCGCGCAGCGGAAAATTCGTTCGGCTCGGATATCAACAAATTATTTGAAGCCGTGCAAAAGCAAATAGAGGATTTAACAACAGAAGAATAAAAAGGAGTAACGTAAAATGCTGGATATCAAATTTGTCAGACAGAATCCGGACGCGGTGAAAGAGAACATTAAAAAGAAGTTCCAGGACGAAAAGCTGCCGCTCGTTGACGAGGTCATCGAATTCGACGCCAAATTCCGCGCCGCCAAGACCCGCTGCGACGAGCTGCGCGCCATGCGCAACAAAAAGTCCAAGGAGATCGGCGGCCTGATGGCAAAGGGCCAGAAGGACGAAGCCGAGCAGGTCAAGGCCGAGGTCAAGGCCATGGCGGACGAGATGGCAAGGCTGGAAGAGGATGAAAAGACCTTTGCCGAGGAAGTCAAAAACCGTATGATGGTCATTCCGAACATCATTGATCCGTCCGTGCCGATCGGTAAGGATGACTCGGAAAATGTGGAGATCGAAAAGTTCGGCGACCCCGTTGTTCCGAATTATGAAATACCGTATCACGTCGATATCATGGAATCCTTTGATGGCATCGACTTGGATGCTGCCCGCAAGACGTCGGGCAACGGCTTCTATTACCTGAAAGGGGACATCGCGCGGCTGCATTCGTCCATCCTGTCCTATGCGCGCGACTTCATGATCGACCGCGGCTTCACCTACTATATCCCGCCGTTTATGATCCACGGCGACGTGGTCAAAGGCGTCATGTCCTTCAAGGAAATGGAGAACATGATGTACAAGATCGAGGGCGAGGACCTGTACCTGATCGGCACCTCCGAGCATTCCATGATCGGCAAGTTCATCGATTCGATTAACGACGAGGATACCCTGCCGCAGACGCTCACCAGCTATTCGCCCTGCTTCCGCAAGGAGGTCGGCGCGCACGGCATAGAGGAGCGCGGCGTTTACCGCATCCACCAGTTTGAAAAACAGGAAATGGTCGTGGTCTGCAAGCCGGAGGAATCCCCGATGTGGTACGACAAGCTGTGGCAGAACACGGTGGACTTCTTCCGCTCGCTGGAGATTCCGGTGCGCACGCTGGAGTGCTGCTCGGGCGACCTGGCCGACCTCAAGGTCAAGTCGTGCGATGTGGAGGCGTGGTCACCGCGCCAGAAGAAGTATTTCGAGGTCGGCTCCTGCTCCAACCTGGGCGACGCGCAGGCGCGTCGTCTGGGCATCCGCGTGCGCGGCAAGGATGCCAAGGAACTGTACTTCGCGCATACGCTCAACAACACGGTTGTCGCACCGCCGCGCATGCTGATCGCGTTCCTGGAGAACAACCTGCGCGCGGACGGCTCGGTGGCTATCCCGCAGCCGCTTCAGCCGTATATGGGCGGCAAGACTGAGATTCGCAGAAAAGGAGAATGAGGCATGGAAATTGGCATCAAGGGCGAGCAGAAGCTCACCGTCACCGCAGATAAGCTCGCATCCAACGTCGGCAGCGGCCTGGTGGCCGTGTTTGCGACGCCGATGATGGTCGCCGCGATTGAGAATACCGCCGCGGCCAGCGTGGAGGCACATCTGGAAGCAGGCAAGACCACGGTCGGTACGCTGGTTAACGTCAGTCATGTTGCGGCGACGCCTGAGGGTATGGAGGTCCGCGTCGAGACCGAGCTGACCGAGATCGCGCCGAACGGCAAGATCTTAACCTTCCATGTCGCGGCCTATGACGAGGCCGGCCTGATCGGCGAGGGTACGCACCAGCGCGCCATTGTGGACAAGGCGCGCTTTGAAGCCAAGGCGCAGGCGAAAAAGGGATAAGGAAAAAGCGCCGCAATGCGGCGCTTTTCTGCTGTTTTTCAGAGAACAGGGACATAAAATTGGCACCTTCCCCGCTGCACGAGGGAAAGCGGATAGGCTTCCAGCATCGGGCGGGATGGGTCGGCGGATAATCCACAGCAACCAACGGTGCGGACAGCCGTGCCGTATATTTCGGAAAGCGCCTCCGGCGTGTGCGGCACAGTAAAACAGACGTAACGCCCGTCCGGCAGGTAGCCTGAACGGGTATCCGGCAGCCGCGCCGCCAGCCGGAGGACAAGGCAGGCGTCATACCGGCAGGCTTCGGGCGGCGTGCAGGCGGGGTCGTCCCAGGCGGCGCAGAAAATGACTGACCCCGCATCCAGCAGGTCGGCGTCCCGTGCCAGACGTTTGAGCCGTTCCACCAGCGCACGGTTTTCCGGTCCATAGGGGCCGGTGCGGCGCAGGAAAGCAATCGGCAGGGCGGGCAGTTCGATCAGTTTCATAACAGAATGTTCCTTTCAGTGGATTGACCGGTCTGGGAACAGGATAACCCGATTTAAAATGCTTTTCAAGGGTGTTTTTATAATATTTTAGAACTTTTTTCGGAAATCATTTTGCTCCGCAAAATGCTGCGGCGAACGCCCCGCCGGCCTGCGCGGCAAAACGCGCATGGCCCTCGGCCGTGAAATGCACCCCGTCGAAGCACAGGGGGATATCCCAGCATCCCGCGTCGGCAAAGGCCGCGCCGCTTTCGCCGGCCAGTATCCGGTAATACCCTGCAAGGTGCGCGGAGGCGGCGAGCAGCGCCTCCTCCCGCACCCAGTCGCCGGGATGGAAGCATGGCGGGGCGATCAGCAGGAAGGGAACGCCTAAGCTCGATAGGCATACGAGCAGACGCTCCATCCGCGCGGCCGCAGCCGCGGGCGGCACGCCGAGCAGCAGGTCATTCGAGCCGAGCATCACGCAAAGCCCGTCGAACGGCCGCAGCGCCGCGAGCTGGCCGCACAGCGTCCGCAGCTCGAATGGGGTATGCGGGATGGCGCGGCCGTTTTCCCCAAGGTTGTAGATGATCCATTCCGGCCGCGCGTTCAACCGCGCGGTCCAGCGCACACAGTCCGGCCAGCGTCCGCCGCCGAAGCCGCGCGGGTCGTAGCCCCAGGTGTTGGAATCCCCCAGACAGACGATCGCTTTAGACAAACCGGACCCCTCCTCAAAAGCTGTTGGTGACAAACTCACAGTAATCGACAGAAAAACGGGTATAATAAAAGCATACCAGAAATACAAATAGAAAAGGAGCTGTTGACAATGGCAATGCTGCATATTACCAAGGAAAACTATCAGGAACTCGTGGAACAGTCTGCGCAGCCGGTGCTGCTGGAATTCTGGGCGCCGTGGTGTACCTACTGCCGCCGGATTGCGGGCGTGGTCGCCAAGCTGCCCGAGGCCTACGCGGGGCGCGCGGCGGTCGCCCAGGTCAACATTGACGAGCAGCCCGAGCTGGCGCAGCGGTTCTCGGTCGATACCATCCCCTCACTCATCCTTGTGAAAAATGGGGCGGCGGGCGAGAAGTTGGTCGCGCCGGGTTCCAAGGCGGATATCGACGCTTGGATGCAGGCGCAGTCCGTATAAACAGGAAAGCGAGACAGGCCTATGGGAAAAATATATGATATGCTGGTCATTGGCGGCGGGCCGGGCGGCTATACCGCAGCGCTGTACGGCGCCCGTGCCGGACTGAGCGTGCTGGTGATCGAAAAGCTGTCCGCGGGTGGGCAGATGGCCACCACCGAGCAGGTGGAGAATTACCCGGGCTTTGACGAGCCGATCGACGGCTTTGAGCTGGGCGAGCGCATGCAGCGCGGTGCGGAGCGGTTCGGCGCGGAATCGCTGCTGGCGACCGTGACAGAGGCTAGCCTGGAAGGGCCGGTCAAGCGGGTCACGACCGACGAGGGCGTAGTCGAGGGGCGGACGGTGGTACTCGCCACAGGCGCGTCGCCGCGTCCGCTCGGCGTGCCGGAGGAGCAGGCGCTGGTCGGCCGCGGCATGGCCTACTGCGCAGCGTGTGACGGGATGTTCTATAAGGGACGGACGGTCTGCGTGGTCGGCGGCGGCAACACCGCGGTCGGGGACGCGCTGCTGCTTGCCAAGCTGTGCGAAAAGGTGTACCTGATCCACCGCCGCGATACGCTGCGCGCCTCCAAGGTATATGAAAAATCCCTGCAGGCCGCGGAAAACCTGGAAATTGTCTGGGACAGCCGCGTGACAAGGCTGCTCCATGCCGAGCGCGTCACCGGCGTGCAGGTGGAAAACGTCAAAACCGGCGCGGTCCGCTCGATCGCGTGCGACGGCGTGTTCGCGGCGGTCGGCCGCGTGCCGGACACCGCGCTGCTGGCCAGCCAGGTCGCGTTGGACGAACAGGGCTACCTGATCGCGGACGAGACGACGCGCACCAGCGTCGCGGGCGTGTTCGCGGTGGGCGACGTGCGCACCAAGGCGGTGCGGCAGATCGTCACCGCCGCGTCGGACGGTGCGGTCGCCGCGCATTTCGCGGAGGAATATCTCAACAGCATAACATGACGTTCCGACAGGGAGCGGACAAAAACGGCCGCGTAAGCGGCCGTTTTTTGATGCGGGCAGCGTCCGGTCAGCGCAGGCTGTCGCCGGCGGTGCGGTACAGGCCGTCGATATTGGTCAGCGCGATGCTGCCGCGCTCCAGCTGTACGAGCCCTTCGCTTTGAAAATACCGGAGCAGGCGGGTGACGACCTCTCGCGCGCTGCCTAGGTGCGCCGCAACGCGCTCATGCGTCAGCGGCAGGATATCCGCGCCGGACAGGCCGCGCTCTTCCAGCAGGAACGCCGCGAGGCGGCTGTCCAGCTTGCGGTTGAGGAGTTGGTCCATCAGCCACATCACCTCGGAAAAGCGCGCCGCCATCAACTCGTTGGTATAGCCGGCCACAGCCGCGGATTGCTCCATAAGCGTTTTGTAAACATCCGGCGGGATGCGGAGCACATCAGTCGGCTCCTCCGCGGAGATCATCACGTCAAACTGGATGCTGCGCATAATGCAGGAGGCGGAAAACAGGCAGATATCGCGTTCAAGCAGGCGGTACAGCGTCAGCTCCTTGCCCTCGCCGGACAGGGTGTAGGCGCGCAGCCGTCCCTTGACGACGATGAACAGCCCCGCGCAGTCGCTGCTGCCCGCGTGCAGGATATTGCCGGCCTCAAAGCGCGCGCTGGAAACGGCGCTTTGCAGCAGGTCGCGCTGCGCGTCGGTCAGTTTCGGCCAGAAAGGGAAATATTGCTCGACAGACATAGCAGAAGCCCTCCAGAATCAGTAAAGCGGAAAACCGGCCCCTCCAGGCCGGTTTTCGCCGTATGGTGCACCCGAGGGGAGTTGAACCCCTACCTCCTGCGAGACCAGAACCTAAATCTGGCGCGTATGCCAATTTCGCCACGGGTGCGGATACGTTTCCAGTATACCCGCAAAAAGCGGATTTGTCAATCGAAGCGCGCCCGCGCGCTGGAAAACCGGATAAAAATTATGCAATTTCCAGTACCAAACGGGTGGGCTTTGTGCTATACTAAATCTGTATAAGTGTCTGCATTGATTGTGAACGGGAGAGCTTCATGAAATTGATCCGAACCATCCCCGTGCTGGCCGTGCTGCTGTTTGCGCTGTCCGGCTGCACGTTCCCATCGGGCGACGACCTGCTCGCCGCGCCCAAGCCATCCGCCAACTACCAGACCCTGCAGGTCGAGCTGGAAAACCTGCTCTCGTCGGGCGTTACCTATACCGCGCCGACCGACGGGGAAAACCGCTCGCCTATCCAGCTTGTCGATCTGGACGGGGACGGGGCGGATGAAGCGATCGCGTTTTTCCGCGGTTCCAGCTCGGTGACGAGCAACGCGTTCAAGGTCTATGTTTATAAAAAACAAGACCAGCAGTATGTCTGCACGGGCGCGATCGAGGGGAAAGGCACCGCGATCCTGTCGGTCGATTACCCCACGATCACACCGGCCGGCCGGCGCGGCATGTTGATTGCCTGGAAGCTGCCGGGAGACGGCGTGGGCGCGCTGACCATGTGCGATTTTGATAAAAACTGCGCACCGGGCTTGCTGCTTGAGACCGAATACTCGGCCATGGAGCTGGCCGACCTGACAGGCGACGGCGCCAAGGACCTGCTGCTCATTACGAACAACCCCGCCGGACAGCGCGTGGCGCGGCTGTATCAGTACCATATCGGGTTGGACCTGGTAGGCGAGGCGGCTACCAGCGCCGAGGCGGTTTCGGTCGAACGGATGACAAGCGGCCGCGTACAGAAAAACCAGCCCGCTGTGTTTGCAGAGCAAAAAACAACGAGCGGTGTCGGACTGACAACAGATATTTTTGTCTATGAGGACGGGACACTGCAAAATCTCGCGCTGGACAGCGAGGACTCCATCCATCGGGGTACCTATCGGCCGGTATCGGTCTACGCGGCCGATATCAACGGCGACGGCGTGACCGAGCTGCCGCGCGCCGTACTCATGGCGGGCTACGACGAAGCCGCCGCGACGGACGCGCTTTTCATGCTCGATTGGTATGTGTATAGCGTGGATCGGCCGCCAGTGCTGATGATGACCACCTATCAGAATGTGTCTGACGGATGGATGTTTAAGATCGATGCAGAATGGCACGACCAGATCACGGCGGTCAAGACGAGCGAAAGCGGGATCAGCGCGGTTGAATTCGCGCAATATATCGGTGGTGGGCAGCAAATACCGTTGTTCACCATCTATTGCGTCACCGGAACGCTGCGGGATTATTATATCGGCCGTACCGACCTGCTTCAGCTCGGCCAGACCTCGCAGGCGGTCTACTTCGCGCGCTTTTCGGAGGACGCACAGCAGAGCGCGATCCAGATCGATGCCAACGGCGTAAAAGAGCGCTTCTCGCTCCTCACCCAGGCCTGGAGCAATGAATGAATGGTAAATCAAAGGAGGAACATCCATGAAACGCAAAATACTGGTTTTGGAAGATGAAGAAAATATCCGCTCCTTTCTGGTCCTCAACCTGAAGCGGAGCGGTTACGAGGTGATAGAGGCCGAAACAGGCGAAGCGGCGCTGGAAAAATACCATGCCAACCAGGATATTGCGGTTGCGGTGCTGGATGTGATGCTGCCCGGCATCGACGGGTATGAGGTCTGCCGCGCTATGCGCGCCGCGGGCTATCAGGCGGGCGTTATCATGCTGACCGCGCGCACCCAGGAGGCGGACAAGGTGACCGGCCTGATGAACGGCGCGGACGATTATGTGACCAAGCCGTTTTCCGTGATCGAGCTTGCCGCGCGCGTGGACGCGCTGTACCGGCGCGTGTCCGGCTCGCCCTTCTCGGAGGAGGATGTGATCAAGTCCGGCCCGTTCAAGCTCAACCTGCGCGCGCGAGAGGTACTCAAGAACGGCATCAAGATCGAGCTGACGCAGATCGAGTACGGGCTGCTGAAAGCGTTTATGGAGAACATCGGCAAGGCGCTCTCCCGCGACGAGCTGCTGGAGATGGTCTGGGGCCATCACTATGTGGGCGAGCTCAAGATCGTGGATGTAAATATCCGCCGCCTGCGCATCAAAATCGAGGATGATCCGGCGGAGCCATCGCATATCGTGACCGTGCGCGGCTACGGCTATATGTGGGAGGGTTGACCGCCGCAAGCAGGGAGCGCGCTGCCGCCCCCTGTGCGTTTGCCGCAACAGCCTGAGATGAGAAAGGCAGCTTACCTATGATTTATCGCAGATCTAAAAAACAGCCCAAGGCGCCGCCACAGCCAGCCGCGCCCAAGGTGTTGCACTCGCCGGGCGGCATCAAGGGCCGCTGGATGATGAACTCGCTTTCGTTCGTGCTGGTCATCCTGGCGGCCGTGGTTATTCTGGTCACGGTCGGCGTGTCCGGCTACTATTACGCCTCGGTGCGGGACAACCTGACCTCGCGCGCCACGCTCAAGGCCGAAACCTACCACAAGTATTTTACCGAAACCTACGACCAGTTTTACGCGCAGGCGGAATCTGACGTTTCCACTTTCAGCGAGCAGGAAAAGCTCGAGATGCAGTTCCTCGACCGCAACGGCCGTATCCTGCTGTCCACCTCGGCACTGACGGGCGGCGGCATGGCCTCCACCGAGGACGCCGCGCAGGCGCTGTCCACCCAGAAGACCGCGGTGTTCCCCGGCCGCGACCCGCTTACGGACGAGCGGGTCATGAGCGTGACCACCCCTCTCCTGTCCTCCCGCGGGGAGCTGATCGGCGGCGTGCGCTTCATCACCTCGCTGCGCATCGTTGAGCGGCAGATCTGGATCATCATCGGCATCGTCATTCTGGCCTGCCTGGTGTTCCTGATGCTGGTCGTCGCCTCCAACAGCTATTTTGTCAAGTCCATCGTGGATCCGGTCCTCAAGATCAACACGATCGCCAAGGAGATCGCGGCCGGCCGCTACGGGGTGCGCCTGCAAAAGACCTATGACGACGAGATTGGCGAGCTGTGCGATACGATTAACTACATGTCAGACGAGATCAGCCGCGCCGAGCGCATGAAGAACGACTTTATCTCCTCGGTTTCGCACGAGCTGCGCACCCCGCTCACCGCCATCGGCGGCTGGAGCGAAACATTGCTCGCGGGCGGGGGAGAGGACCCAGAGGAGGTTATGCAGGGCCTGACCATCATCCAGAAAGAGGCGGGCCGCCTGACCCGCATGGTTGAGGAGCTTCTGGATTTCGCGCGCATCGAGTCCGGCCGCATGAAGCTCGAGGTCGAGCTGTTCGACCTATCGATCGAGCTGTACGAGGCCGTGTATATGTATGAAAATCTGCTGCAGAAAAGCGGCATCCGGCTGAGCTACGACGAGGACGTGGACGCCAACTACTATATCAACGGCGACCGCCATCGCATGAAGCAGGTGTTCCTCAATATCCTGGACAACGCCGCCAAATACGGCGCGGACGGGAAAAAGATCGATATTTCCCTGCGGCGGGAGGGCGGCAAAATCGTCGCCTCGGTGCGCGACTACGGCCAAGGCATACCGGAAGCCGAGCTGCCTTTTGTCAAGGAGAAATTTTATAAAGGCTCCTCCAAGCAGCGCGGCAGCGGCATCGGCCTGGCCGTGACCGACGAGATCGTCGTCCTGCACGGCGGCACGCTGGATATCGCGTCCACGCTCGGCGCGGGTACGACGGTCACCATCACCCTGCCCGCCGCGGAGGCGGAGGAAGCGCTCGGCATCACGGGGGCTATCCCCAAGGTGCCGGAAACCCCTTATACCCCTGAACCCAAAGGAGATAGCTAATGCCAACGCAAAAGAAAACCACGATCGGCGGCCAGGCGATTATCGAGGGCATCGTGATGAAAGGTCCCAGACGGGTCTGCACGGTTGTCCGCAAGGCAAACGGCGAGCTGGTCGTAAAGGAGGAGGACGCGCACCAGCCCTCCGCGTTCTGGAAGCTGCCGGTGCTGCGCGGCGCCTACGGCCTGTTCATGGCCATGAAAGACGGCATCCAGGCAATCAACTATTCGGCCTCGTTCTTTGAGGACGAGGAGGTGGACGCGCCGCCCTCCAAATTCGAGATCTGGCTGGAAAATAAATTCGGCTCCGAGGGTCTGAACCGGCTGATCCTCGGTATTTCGACCGTAATCGGCATCGCGCTGCCGGTCGCGCTGTTCCTGCTGCTGCCGAGCTTCCTCGGCGGCTTTGTGCCGGAGGGCTGGGGCGTACTCGCCCGCAACGTATTGGAGGGCGCGGTGCGCGTGGTGATCTTCCTGCTGTTCATGTGGTCGGTGTCGCACATGAAGGACATCCGCCGCACGTTCGAATACCACGGCGCGGAGCACAAGACCATTTTCTGCTACGAGGCGGGCGAGGAACTGACCGTGGAGAACGTCCGCCGCCAGAACAAATACCATCCGCGCTGCGGCACCAGCTTTATGTTCGTGTTGATTATTATTGCGACGATTGTTTCGTCCATCGTGTTTTCCATCGTGGATATCACCAACCCGTTTCTGCGCATGCTGGCGCATCTGGTCCTGCTGCCGCTCGTGGTGGGCATCAGCTATGAGTTCAACCGCTACGCCGGCCGTTCGGAGAGCGTGCTTTCCCGTGCGCTGCGCTGGCCTGGCCTGATGATCCAGCACCTGACCGTGTTCGAGCCGGACGATTCCATGATTGAGGTGGCGATCACCGGCATGAAGGCGGTCATTCCGGAGGACGGATCGGACAACTGGTGAATAGGCGTCCATATCGCTGTATGGAAAGCCGCCGCGCGCCCTGCGGCATGCGTAAAACACATTTAGGGGGTGGGCCAAGCCTTGACCAAGACCATCAACGACGTATATATGGAGCTGTTCAAGCGCTTGAAGGAGGCGGACGATCCGCAGCCTTCTCTTTCCGCGCGCGAGATAACGGCATACGCCTGCAAGGCGGATAAAAACAAAACAGCCGACTGGGGTCATGTCTATCTGGACGACGCGACGGTGGACTATGCGCATCTGCTTTGCGACCGCTGTCTGGACGGCGAACCGCTTGCATACATACTCGGCGAATGGGATTTTTATGGGCTGACGTTCCAGATCGACCGCTCGGTGCTGATCCCGCGCTCGGATACCGAGCGTCTGTGCGAGTTGGTCATCGGACAGGCGCGGCAGCGGGTTTCGCCGCGCATCCTCGACCTGTGCTGCGGTTCGGGCTGCATCGGCATCGCCGCCGCGCATGAGGTGGAGGACGCGCGCGTCGCGGGCGTGGATATTTCCGAGGGCGCGCTGCGCGTTACGCGGGAAAACGCCCGTCGGCTGGGGGTGCAGGGCCGGTATGTCGCGCTCAAGGCGGACGTGCGCTTCCGCCCGCCGAACAATATGGGGCAGTTTGACATCCTAGTTTCCAATCCGCCCTACGTCACCCGCGCGGAGATGCGCGTGCTCGAGCCGAGCGTCGCGGATTACGAGCCGCACGAAGCGCTGTTCGGCGGGGAGGACGGGCTGGATTTTTACCGTTCGATCTGCGCCAAGTGGGGGGAGCTGCTCGTGCCGGGCGGCGTCATCCTGTTCGAGTGCGGCTACCGGCAGGCGACGCAGGTCGCCGCCATCCTGGAGGATAACCGTTTTGCCGGCATCGGCATCACGGAGGACCTTTCCGGGGTGCCGCGCATTGTGTATGGGTACAACACCCTGCTGGAATGAAACGGGGGAAAAGCCTCCGGAATATGTACCGCTCAGCGAACAGATCGAACGCGGCGCGCAGGCCGCCGCGCCGTCCACAGACGAAAGTGAAAAATAAAAAGCAGGAAAACATCGAACAAATTTTCGATTTTTCTTGCTTTTATTTTTTGCCACTGGTATAATGGATGCAGGAATCAACAAACAAGCAGGAGGCTCTTTATGGCTACCAAAAAACAGCTCGAACCGGTCGCGCCCGCGGCCGATAAAAAAAAGCGCTCGCCGCGGCGCTCGGTCAGATCGAAAAGCAGTTCGGCAAGGGTTCGGTCATGCGTCTCGGCGAGAACGCCGGCATGCAGGTAGACCATATCCCGACCGGCTCGATCGGGCTGGATCTCGCGCTGGGCATCGGCGGCCTGCCGCGCGGCCGCATCGTGGAGATCTACGGGCCGGAATCCTCCGGCAAGACCACGGTTGCGCTGCACTGCGTGGCCGAGGCGCAGAAGCTGGGCGGCACCGCCGCGTTCATCGACGCGGAGCATGCGCTCGACCCCATATACGCCAAGGCGCTGGGCGTGGATATCGACAGCCTGCTGGTTTCCCAGCCGGATACCGGCGAGCAGGGGCTTGATATCGCGGAGGCGCTCGTGCGTTCGGGCGCAATTGATATTGTGGTCATCGACTCGGTCGCCGCGCTCACCCCGCGCGCCGAGATCGAGGGAGAAATGGGCGATTCGTTCGTCGGCCTGCACGCCCGCATGATGAGCCAGGCCATGCGCAAGCTGGCCGGCTCGATCGCCAAGAGCCAGTGCGTAGCTATTTTTATCAACCAGCTTCGTGAAAAGGTGGGCGTGATCTATGGCAGTCCGGAGGTCACGACCGGCGGCCGCGCGCTCAAATTCTACGCCTCCGTGCGTATCGACGTGCGCCGTACCGAGCATATCAAGTCCGGCGCGGAGAATATCGGCAGCCACACCCGCTGCAAGGTGGTCAAGAACAAGGTCGCGCCGCCGTTCAAGGAGGCCGAGTTCGACATCATGTACGGCGAGGGCATCTCGCGCACAAGCGAGTTGGTCGATCTGGGCGTCAAATACGGCATTGTGGGCAAGTCGGGCGCGTGGTTCTCGCTGGGCGAAATGCGCCTGGGACAGGGGCGCGACGCGGCCAAGCAGTATTTCAAGGACCATCCTGAGCTTGCGGACGATGTGCAGAAGCAGATCATGGAAAAAGTTGAGGAGGAGCGGCAGAAGGCGCATCAGACCGCGGCGGCCCGTCCGGCGTCCGTAGCGGCGCCTGCGGCCAAGCCCGCCGCACCCAAGGCCGGCGCTTCGCGGGCCGTGTCCATCGACGCGGACGATTTTGACGACCTGGATGAAGAATGAACGGGGATAAATACCACGCGGCGCTGGACGCGGCGGCGAGGCAGCTCTCATACCGCGCGCTGAGCGCCAGCATGCTGCGGGACAAGCTGCTCGACAAGGGCCACGACGAACAGGCGGCGGAGTACGCGGTCGCTTGGCTGCTGGAACGCGGCCTGCTGGACGACGCTGCCTACGCGGAAAGCGTGGTGCGTTCCTGCGCGCGCAAGGGGTACGGAGAGCTGCGCATCCGGCAGGAGCTGGCCCGCCGGGGCGTGGCGCGCGAGACGGCGGAAGAGGCGCTGCAGCCGTTTTCTCCGGACAGGGCGAAGCTGCGCGCGCTGCTTGACAAGCGGCTGCACGGCGATGTGTCCGACCGGCGGGAGGTCGCAAAGACGGTCGCGGCGCTGCAGCGCCGGGGGTTTTCCTGGCCGGATATTCGGGCGGCGCTGGCCGAGTACGGACAGGACCTGCCCGACACGTTCTAAAAGTGCATAAAAGAGCGCAAAAGGGGCGGGAAAGCAAATTTTCCCGCCCCTTTCTTAACAATCAGGTTTTTCCGTGCTATCCTTATCCCTAAAGAGAAGCCGCGCGCGGTTTCCTCAATAACCGACAATAAAAGGAGGAGCATGGATATGGGTTATGGATGGCTTAACATAGGGAGTATTCTGCTGGGAATCATCACGCTGGCGGTGCCGTTCCGCGGTGTTGCAGCCGAGAAGAAATAGAAGCCGCGTCTCGCGGTCAGCGCGGCGGCGTGCGCGGCCGCCATCGGCCTGCAGGCGCTTTATCGCCTGCATCAGGTTTCCATTGGCGGCTGGGCCGGCCTTGCCGATACGGAGGGCCTGGCGGCGGTGGCAGGCGTTTTCCTTTTGGCGCTGACCGTCCCGATCAATTTCATTATGATCCGCGTACACTGTTCCGTCAGGCAATGAACCGTTTTTTCGCCCTCTGTTGGTAAACAGGGGGCTTTTTCTTGCATGTTCTGTCCGGTTGCGGTATCATAATAACATACAGTAAACCACACTGGAAAGGAAGGATTTCCATGGAAATGACCAGGATACCGGCACGCGCGGAGGTGCCGGACAGTGGCAAGTGGGCGGTCCGCGATCTGTTCGCGAGCGATGCGGATTGGCGTGCCGCCTACAACGCAGCCAAGGCGTTTGTTCCGCGCGTCGCGGCGTACCGCGGCCGCCTGTCCGAAAGCGGGGAGACGCTGCTGGAATTTTTCCGCCTGGACGACGAGATCAGCCTGGCGTTCGACGCGCTTGTCCATTACGCCCAGCGCCGCAGCGACGAGGATACCCGCGTCGCCGCGTATCAGGAGATGGTGAGCCAGGCGACGCGGCTCGCGGTGGAGTTGCAGGCCGCGGCAGCGTTTGAAACGCCCGAGCTGCTCGCCATTGACGATCAGACGCTCGACCGCTTTTACCGCGAAACGCCCGCGCTCGAAAACTACCGGCTGGCGATGGACCGCGTGCGCCGCCGCCGCGACCATGTGCTTTCAGACAAGGAGGAGGCGTTGCTCGCGGCTGCGGGCGAGATGGCGTCCGGTCCGGACGATATCTACTCCATGCTCAATGACGCCGATCTCCGCTTTCCGGACGCGGCCGATCAGGATGGGAACAGGCATCCGGTCACGCACGGCACCTTTATCCCGCTGATGCAGTCCTATGACCGCGCGCTGCGCCGGTCCGCATTCGATTCGCTGTATTCGGTGTACGGCCAGTTCCGCAATACCGCAGCGGCGACGCTGTCCGCGCAGATGAAGCAGCTGCTGTTCTTTGCCAACGCGCGCAAATATCCCTCCACGCTGGACGCGGCGCTCGACGGGACCGAGGTGCCGACCGCCATTTACCACAACCTGATCGACGCGGTGCGCCGCTCGCTGGCGCCCATGCACCGGTATGTCGGCCTGCGCCGCCGCCTGCTTGGGCTGGAGGAGCTGCATATGTACGACCTCTATGTTCCGGTGGTCGAGGGCGTGGAGATGAAGTTCACCTTTGAGCAAGCCAAGGAAACCGCGCTCAAGGCGCTCGCCCCCCTGGGCGAGACATACCTGGACCTGCTGCGCCAGGGCTTCGCGGGCGGCTGGATCGACGTATATGAGAACGAGGGAAAGCGTTCGGGCGCGTATTCCGCGGGCGCGCGCGTTCATCCGTATGTGCTGCTCAATTTCAAGGGGACGCTGGACGATGTGTTCACGCTCGTACACGAAATGGGCCACGCCATCCATTCCTACCTGTCCAATCGCACCCAGCCCACCGCGTATCAGGATTATGTGATTTTCGTAGCCGAGGTCGCTTCCACCTGCAACGAAGCGCTGCTGATGGAATACCTGCTGTCGGTCACGCAGGACCGGAAGCAGCGCGCGTATCTTATCAACCATTTCCTCGAACAGTTCCGCGGCACGCTGTACCGCCAGACCATGTTCGCGGAATTCGAGCTGGCGGTGAACGGGATGACCCAGCGCGGAGAGGGTACGACCGCCGAAGCGCTCTGCGCGCTGTACCGGCGGCTCAACGAGCAGTATTTCGGCCCCGATATGGTCGTGGACGAGGAGATCGCGCTGGAATGGGCGCGTATCCCGCATTTCTATTATGATTACTATGTGTACCAGTACGCCACCGGCTATGCGGCGGCGATCGCGCTGTCGCGCCGCATCCTGCGCGAGGGTGAAAGCGCGGTCAGCGATTACCTGGGTTTCCTGTCCGGCGGCTGTTCGGCCGACCCGATCACGCTGCTGCGCGGCGCGGGCGTGGATATGGCAAGCCCCGTGCCCATCGAGGACGCGACCCGCCTGTTCGACGAGCTGATTACGGAAATGGAGCGGCTGCTGTAAAGCGGCGGGGAAGAGGGAAGCCGGACGGCTTCCCTCTTTTTCTGCGCGCGCGGACGAAATACAACAGATGACAAAGGCGGGTTTGTGATGTATAATACCATTGGACAATAGTGGGACAAAAAAGGAGGATTCCATGCCGAAAATAGGACTGATTTCGCTCGGCTGCGCCAAAAACCTGGTGGACAGCGAGCATATGCTCGCCCTGCTGCGCGCGGCGGGCTGGGAGGTCGCCGAGGATATGGCCGAGGCGGACGTGGGCGTGGTCAACACCTGCGGGTTTATTGAAGCCGCCAAGACCGAGGCGATCGAGACCATTCTCGAAACCGCGCAGTACAAGCAGAGCGGCAAAATGAAAGGCCTGGTCGTGACCGGCTGCCTGGTGCAGCGCTACGCGGAGGAGATGCGCGCGGAGCTGCCCGAGATCGACGCAATCTGCGGCACGGGCAGCTATGAGAGCATCGTGGACGCGGCGAACGCCGCGCTCGGCGGGCATAAGGCCGCGTACCTGGCGGATATGGCCAGCGCCGCGCTAGAGGGCGGCCGCGACCGCCTGACCCCGCCATATACGGCCTATTTCAAAATCGCGGAGGGCTGCTCCAACCGCTGCGGCTACTGCATCATCCCCAAGCTGCGCGGGCCGTACCGCTCGCGCGGGATGGACGCGCTGCTCGCCGAAGCGCAGGCGCTGGCCGACGCTGGGGTGAAGGAGCTGATCGTCATTGCGCAGGACATCACCAAATACGGCATGGACCTGCCCGGGCATCAGCGCCTGCTGCCCGAGCTGCTGCGCCGCCTGTGCGAAATGGATTTCCATTGGGTGCGTCTGCACTACCTGTACCCCGACCAGATCACGGACGAGCTGGTGGAGGTCATTGCGTCCGAGCCCAAGATCGTCAAGTACCTGGACATCCCGCTCCAGCATGTATCAAAGCGCATCCTGCGCGCGATGCACCGCCCAGGCGATGGGGAGGAATTTGCCGCGCTGCTCCAAAGCCTGCGCGACCGCATCCCGGGCCTTGTGCTGCGCACCAGCCTGATTGTCGGCCTGCCGGGCGAGACCGAGGACGAATTTGCCGCGCTGTGTGCGTTTTTGCAGGACGTACAGATCGAGCGCGTGGGCGTGTTCGAGTTTTCGCCCGAGGAGGGTACCGAGGCCGCGGAATTACCCGACCAGATCGACGCTGCGGTCAAGGCCAACCGCCGCCTGATCGTGGAGGAGCTGCAGTCGGGCGTGCTGGACGATTACAACACCTCCCGCCACGGCGAGGTCATGGAGGTGCTGTGCGAGGGGTTTGACGAGGAGCAGCAGCTCTGGTACGGCCGCACCTACGCGGACTCGGTCGAAGTGGACGGCCATGTGTACTTTGAGGCGGAGGACGCGCCCGTAGCGGGCGGGTTTGTCCCCGTCCGCATCACAGACAGCCTGGGACCCGACCTGCTCGGCGTCCGGCAAAAGGGGGAATAAAAATGACCACAGCAAACAAGATCACGCTGACCCGTATTGCAATGATCCCATTTTTTCTGTATTTCGCGTCGCAGCCGATGTTTTCCGTGGATTATCAGGCAAGCGGTCTGTTGTTCCCAACGAATACGGTTATCGCATTGGTGCTGTTCTGCGTGGCGAGCTTCACGGACTTTCTGGACGGTTATGTCGCCCGCAAGTATAACCAGGTGACCGATTTTGGCAAATTTGTCGATCCGTTGGCGGATAAACTGCTGGTGACGAGCGCACTTGTGCTGTTCGTGGGGCAGGGCGCAATGGCGGGCTGGATGGTGTGCGTCATTCTGGCGCGCGAGCTGATCATCACTTCGCTGCGCGTGGTGGCGGCCAACAAGGGCCGCGTGCTCGCCGCGACATGGACGGGCAAGGTCAAGACCTGTGTGCAGATTGGCGGTATTATTTTAATTTATCTGTATTATATCCTGATTGGTGCGGCCGGCAGCGGTGCATTCGACTCAATGATGGTGTCGTCTGACGGCAGTTTCACCAGTACCAGCACTGTTATGGTTATCAGTGGAACGGACGGCTATCCGATGTTCGCATACCTGGTCGGCTGGGTCGTGACGCTCGTCACTATCTACTCAGGCTTTGACTATTTGCGCAAAAACTGGGATATTATCAAGGATGGCGCGGTCAGGGAAAAATAACGGCGCAATACGGCACAAAGGGGGAAGACCGTGGTCTTCCTCCTTTTTCCGAGCGGATGTCCCGTGCATGGGCGCAAAAACCTTGCGTCCGTGCCGGAAAAAGGGTATACTAACCATATCTGAACTGTCTGGAGGAATACTGGAATGCAGGATGGATTTGTCAAAATTGCCGCCGCGACGCCCGCGTTGCGGGTCGCGGACTGCGCCTATAACGCTTCCGAAATCGTCAGGCTGGCGGAACAGGCCGCGGATAAGGGCGCGCGCCTGATCGTGTTTCCGGAGCTTTGCCTGACCGGCTATACCTGCGGC
Source organism: Intestinibacillus sp. NTUH-41-i26 (assembly GCF_032769475.1). Lineage (GTDB taxonomy): Bacteria > Bacillota > Clostridia > Oscillospirales > Butyricicoccaceae > Agathobaculum > Agathobaculum ammoniilyticum. The sequence continues at coordinate 2,998,750 of NZ_CP136477.1, read as the reverse complement.
GACTTGTTTTTGCAGCAGACGCTGCTGGATGGGGCGCTGGAAGCGCTCCGCACCGTGCGGGACGCGACTGCGGCGCTGAACGCCGCCGTGGTGGTCGGCCTGCCCCTGATGCATCAGTGCAAGCTGTATAACGTGGCGGCGGTGCTGTGCCGCGGAGCGGTGGAAGGGCTGGTGCCGAAGCACAGCATCCCGAATTATTCCGAGTTTTACGAGCAGCGCCACTTTACGTCGGGCGCGGGGCTGGATATGGAGCCGGTCGAGCTGCTGGGCCAGACCACTATGTTCGGTGGTGTGCAGGTGTTCTCCAGCGCGGCGATGCCGGATTTCGCGTTTGGCGTGGAGATCTGCGAGGACCTGTGGGTACCCGAACCGCCCTCCACGCGGCTGGCGCAGGCGGGCGCGACCGTGATCGTCAACCTGTCCGCGTCGGATGAGATCATCGGTAAGACCGCCTACCGCCGCGACCTGGTACGGCAGCAGTCCGCGCGGCTGCTGTGCGCCTACGCCTATGCGGACGCGGGCTTCGGGGAATCTACGCAGGACCTGGTGTTCTCCGGCCACGACCTGATCGCGGAAAACGGCGTGTTGCTGGCCGAGAGCCGCCCGTTCGAGAGCGGCGTGATCTACGCGGATATCGACGTGCAGCGGCTCGTGCATGAGCGCCGCCGCATGAACACGTTCACGGTATCGGGCGGCGGCTTTGCGGCCACGATGGAGGTAACGCCCGGCGAAAACGACCTCGCGGACCGCCGGTTCCCGCGCACGCCGTTCGTTCCCGCCAATAAGGCGCTGCGCAACGAGCGCTGCGAGGAGATCCTCACGCTGCAGGCGACCGGCCTTGCCACCCGTCTGCGCCACACGCATGCCAGGGCTGCGGTTGTGGGTCTGTCCGGCGGGCTGGATTCCACGCTCGCGCTGATCGTGCTGGTGCATGCGTTCGACCTGCTCGGGCTGGACCGCAAGGGCATCCTGGCGGTGACCATGCCCTGTTTCGGCACGACCGCCCGCACGCGCGGCAATGCGGAAAAGCTGGCCGACGCCTATGGCGTGACGCTGCAGACCGTGGATATCAAGGCCGCGGTGGATCAGCATTTTCGCGATATCGGTCAGAGCATGGACGACCTTTCGGTCACGTTTGAGAATGCGCAGGCGCGTATGCGCACGCTGGTGCTGATGAACCTGGCCAACAAGCTGGGCGGCATGGTGGTCGGCACGGGCGACCTGTCCGAGCTGGCGCTCGGCTGGGCGACCTATAACGGCGATCATATGTCGATGTACGGCGTCAACGCCTCCATCCCCAAAACGCTGGTGCGATATCTGGTCGCCTATGAGGCCGACTGTGCGCTCGGCGAGCTGTCCGACGTGCTGCAGGATGTGCTGGACACGCCGGTATCGCCCGAGCTGCTCCCGCCCAAGGATGGGGAGATCAGCCAGAAAACCGAGGATTTGGTCGGCCCGTATGAGCTGCACGACTTTTTCCTGTATTATATGCTGCGCTTCGGTTACCCGCCGCGCAAAATTTACCGCATTGCACGCAAGACCTTTGCGGGTGTGTACGACGATGCAACGGTGAAAAAATGGCTCGTGACCTTTGTCCGACGCTTTTTCACCCAGCAGTTCAAGCGCTCCTGCCTGCCAGACGGCCCCAAGGTCGGCACGGTCACACTCTCCCCGCGCGGCGACTGGCGCATGCCCTCGGATGCATGCGCGGCGTTGTGGCTTTCCGAGGCGGAGCGCCTGTAAACGGGCATGGGGCGCTGGAAAAGCCCCGGTATAAAAGCCGCGCCGCTGGCGCGGGAATCCCCTCACAAAGGAGCAACTCCCTTTGAAAACCCTTGTCCGCAGGCTGGCGGCGGTCCTGACCGCCGTGCTGCTCTGCTTCAACCTGTATTATGAGCTGGCGCCCGGCTATATCGTGGGGCCGGAGCAAAAGCTCGCGGTCGCGGCGGCGTTCGCGCTGCTGCTCGGCACGGCGCTGTTTTACGGCGTGCCGGCCGGCGCGTGCGCCAAACGGCGGCACGACTATATGCTGCTTTTGTTCTGGTACTATCTGTGGGTGCTGGCGAACGTGCTGTTTTTTGATAATGCGTTCGGCCGCGGCTTCCACGCGGGCGCAGACCTCGGCGCGGTCAACCTGGAACCGCTGCGCACGATTAAAAATTATCTGATTGCCTACGGCTATGGCAATATCTCGCTGCGGCTGGTGGTACTCAACCTGCTGGGCAACCTGGCGGCGTTTGCGCCCATGGGCGTGTTCCTGCCCGCGCTGTTCCGCTGGCAGAGGAGCATTTTCTTCTTTACCGCCACGCTGACGCTCGGCATCACGGCAGTCGAGGTGGCGCAGGTGTATACCGGCGCCGGCTCGTGCGATGTGGACGATCTGATCCTGAACCTCGCAGGCGCGCTGATTGTGTTCGTCCTCTGCCGGATTACACCAATCTGGAAGCAGCTCTGCCGGGTCAACCCAAGGCCGCAGAAGGAAGCATAAAAAAAGCAGGCTGGCATATGCCAGCCTGCTTTTTTGTTACTTCCCGCCTATTCCTTTAAAAAAGGGACGCTTTCCTTCAGCATGTTCAGAATGACCGCCAGCTGGTTGTCCGTGCAGGGGCCGAGAAGCTCGTTGATTTCCCGCAGGTAGACGCTTTTTTCCCGGCTCCTGCCGTTCCCCTTGCCTGAAGCCGGTATGATATCATTGGCGGTGATGCCGAAATACTCAATCAGGTCAACCAGCTTATCTAGGCTGAACCGACGCTCGCCGCGCTCGCACTGTCCAAGATAATTGGTTTCCGTCTCCAGTACCTCTGCCAGCTTCTCCAGCGTCAGCCCTTTCAATTTCCGGTATTTTCGTATATTTTTACCGATCTCAAAGGATAAGTCATCCATCCTTACAGCCCCTTTCCATGCTACATTTTATCGAGGCGGGACGATATTCACGAGTTACGCTTTGCAATGAAAAGCATTGCAAATTGCCAATAAAGCATATTGACTATGCAATTTGCATGTAATATAATAGCAATAAGCATAGATTATTAATCCATGCCGGACAAAATAGGGAGGGGATTACATGGAAGAAAAAATCATTATCAAATCCGTACAGTACAATATCAAGCTGATCAGCCTGATCATCGTTGGTATTGGCGTCGTTCTTTTTATTTGGCTCGGTCTGCCCTTGGCGATCGATATTTCGAACAGGAGAGATGGATTAGACCTGTCCTATTTTCTGACCAGCGCATTCCCGTATTATGCGTGCTTTACGCTGCTCCCATTCCTGATTCTCGCAGGGCTGTTCTATTGGTACTGCTCGCGGATCAGCATAACGGTGAGCGATAAGCGTGTTTTCGGCACGGCTGTGTTCGGCCAACGCGTCGATCTGCCGTTTGATATGATTTCCGCAGTCAAAACCACCAGGCTTTGGCGGGGGATTGCGGTCGCCACGGCTTCCGGTTTTATCAGATTCGTTTGGATCAAAAACGCCGCTGAGATACATACTGAGATCAACCGGCTTCTGCTGGAACGGCAGGACAAGCGGGCAGCATCCGCAGCGCGGCAGGAGGCTGCCCCGCAGTCCAACGCAACAGCCGGTGCGGAAGAACTGAAACGGTATAAGGAATTGCTTGACAGCGGTGTGATCACACAAGAGGAATTTGACGCAAAGAAAAAACAGATCCTGGGATTATAACAGCTGGCGGCCCGCATAGAGATGTGGACCGCCTTTTTCATTGACAAACCTCGTTCGCCACGCTACAATTTAACTAAGTAAAACATCAAGACCAAGGGGATTGTATCATGTTTGACACCGTACTTATTGCCGGCCTCGGCCTGATGGGCGGCTCGATGGCGAAAACCATCAAGGCGCGCACGCTCAGCCGTGTGCTGGGCTGGAACCGCACCCGCGCCACCGCCGAGCAGGCGCGCGCGGACGGCACGATCGACGCGGTCGCAACCGAGGCACTGTATAAGGAGGCCGACCTGGTCATCATCGGCCTGTATCCGCAGGCGACGGTGGACTGGCTGCTGGAAAACATGCCGAAAATGAAAAAGGGCTGCGTGGTGGTCGATATGGTCGGCGTCAAGCAGTTCATGGTCGAGCGGCTGGAGCAGGCTGCGCTCGACGCGGGCGTGCATTTTGTCGGCGGGCATCCGATGGCGGGGCGAGAGTTCTCCGGCCTGGATTTTGCGCTTCCGACCCTGTTCGACGGGGCGAGCATGATTTTCGTCCCCACCAGGAGCAGCACCGAGCGGGTGCTGGAGCAGCTCGAAGCGTATTTTACGGCGCTCGGCTTTGGGCAGACCGTGCGCTGCACGGCCGAACAGCATGACCGGATGATCGCCTTCACCTCGCAGCTGGCGCATGTCGTGTCCTCGGCCTACATCAAAAGTCCGGAGGCGGATAAGCATAATGGCTATTCCGCGGGCAGCTATAAGGACCTGACGCGCGTGGCCAAGCTGAACGAAATCATGTGGAGCGAGCTGTTTCTGTGCAACGCCGAGCCGCTTGCGCGCGAGATCGACGAGATCATCGGCCATCTGGACGAATACCGCCGCGCCATCCGCGCGCAAGATAGGGAAACCCTGACTTTGCTCCTGCGCGACGGCCGAGAACGAAAGGAACGCCTCGGTTGACGGAGAGCGAAAAGGCGCCGCTGAAAAAGCGGCGCCTTTGGCTTGTTCGCTCTTGCGCGGGAGCGGTTTCGGGTGTAAACTGAAAGGGCGACAATGGGAAATGGGGGAGAACAGGATGCAAGCATTGATGCGGCGCCGCTTGATGCGATGCGCTTACCGGACAATGCTGCTCGGCGGCCTGCTTGGGTCGAGCAGCGGCGTGGTGATGAGCCTGCTGCAGGACCGCTATGCGCTGGGGTACGAATGGGGCGGCGTGCTGCTCGCGGCGTTGAGCGTGGGAAATCTGCTGTCTGGCTTTACAACGGGTATGCTGACCGTGCGGCGCGGCATGCGCAACACGACGCTGCTGCTGTCGACCGGCGGTGCGGCCGGTTATTTCGCCATGGCGCTGACAGGGAACCCCTGGCTGCTGGTGCTGGCGTTCGGGCTGGTCGGCGCGGCAAAGGGCTGCGTGCTGAATACGGACAGCGTGCTGGTTGCGATATCAGCGGAGGACCGCACCCAGGGAATGAACCTGGCGCATTCGCGCTTTGCGCTCGGCTCGCTGGTATGCCCGCTGCTGATCGCGGCGCTCGGCTTGCTGCACTGGCGCGCGCCGATGATCGGGCTAGGCCTGTGCGGCTGCCTGCTGTGGCTGAGTTATTACGCGGGCCGACTGCCGCGTCGGGCGAGCCGGACGGCGGACGGCGGGGGACAGTGGGACTTTTTCCATTCCCGCCGCTTCTGGCTGCTGACCGCGGTGCTGTTTTTCCAAAACTGCACCGAGATCGCGGTCACCGGCTGGATGGTTACTTATTTCAAGGATACAGGCATCCTGTCCGGCACGGCCGGGCAGCTCACGGTCACGGTCATCTGGGGCGCAATGCTGGCCGCGCGGCTGGTGATCGCGTTGGTGCTGCATATCCGCAACGGCTTCCGTGCGCTGACCCTGATGACCGCCTGCTGCATCGGCGCGTACCTGCTTCTGCTACAGGCGGAAACGGCGGTCTCCGCGCTGGTGCTGCTGTTTGTGTTCGGCGTCTCGATCGCGGGCGTCAACCCGACCGCGGTTGCGAGCGCGGGTAAATCGCTGTCGAGCGCGGGCGTGGGCGTGATGTTGCCTGCGGCAGGTGTCGGGGCGATCCTGATGCCGTATATCACGGGCCTGGTCGCATCCGCCTGGGGGATCCATGCGGGGATGATGAGCATTACGTTTGCGGTCGCGGGCATGTTTGTCAGCTCGGCGCTGCTGCTGGTCGTGCGCGAGCGGGGCGAAGCGCACACAGGCTCCCGTGACGAGCGGCCCTGATGGAAAAGCGCGGCCGCCCGCCGGAATTCTTTCCGGCGGGCGGCTTTTTTAATTCTTTTGCGAGCTGTGCGCCAGATGGCGCGCGAACGAGGTGGACTGGAGCGCTTTTTGCAGCGCGGGCGTGAGCAGCATCGCGACGATCACACCGACCACGGCGTTGATTAGGCTGGAGGCGATGCTGGCCGCGCAGCCGGCCACCGCAGGGACAAAAGCCGAGCCAGCGAGCATCATGCCCATGATCTTGCCCCCGATATACAGGGTCGAATAGGTCAGCGCACCCGCGATGGCCGCGACAAGGTTGCGGATCGTCCGGCGTCCGTTTGCCCCGCCCCAGTGCGAGATCAGCCCGCACAGGCCGGCCATGATAAAGTACCGGAGGAATGTGACATAGGCGGTGGGCGCGTATTCCGGATCGGTCAGGTCGAACAGCGCGCAGCCGATGCCGGCGGCCAGGCCGCCGCGCCAGCCGCCCAGCAGCGTGCCTGCCAGCAGACAGATGCCGTTGCCCAGCTTGACCATGGTTGAGCCGCCGGGCGTCGGGATCTTGATTTTGAAAAAGAATGTGGCAATGAATACAAAGGCCGCGAGCAGCCCCACGGCCACGATATCGTACAGCGTGATCTTTCGTTTGTTGTTTTCCATAACGGTTTCCCCCTTTTCTTTCCTCAGATAGGATACGGCATATTTGACCTGTTTTAAATAGCCAAACTTTGATTATTTTATAAGGTCAGATGGATAAACGGCAAAAAAACCGCGCAAAATAGCAGAAACATGGGAGTAGCCTCCCGAAGAGGAGAGATGCGCATGAAACTGGATAAGCAGAAATACCAGCAGATGTTGGAACAGAAAAGCCCGAATTCGCCGCTTTGGAAGGACTGTCTGAAGGCGTTCCTGTTCGGCGGGGCGATCTGCACGGTCGGCGAGGGCGTGAGCAATTTCTGGCAGTCGCGCGGCCTGGAGACAGCGGACGCGGCGGCGGCGACGGCCATCACCATGGTGTTCCTCGGCGCGCTGCTGACCTGCCTGCACCTGTATGAAAAGCTGGCCAAACACGCGGGCGCGGGAACGATCGTACCGATCACAGGCTTTGCCAACGCGATCGTGTCGCCGGCGATGGAATTCAAAAGCGAGGGGCTGGTGCTGGGCGTGGGGGCGAAGCTGTTTGTGATCGCCGGCCCTGTGCTGGTATACGGTATTTCGGCCAGCGTGCTCTATGGGCTGGCGCTGCTGCTGATGGGGGGAGGCGGCGCGGGATGATCCGGAGGATAGGGAAGCGCACGCTACAGTTTGCGGAGCGGCCGTTTCTGCTGTCGCATGCGGCGGCGGTCGGGAAAAAGGAGGGCGACGGCCCGTTGGGCGCGCAGTTCGACTTCGTGACCGAGGACGACCGCATGGGTCAGAAATCGTGGGAGCTGGCGGAAAGCGAACTGCAAAAGACCGCGATCGACCTCGCGGTAAAAAAGGCGGGTCTGCAGAAGAGCGATTTGGATGTGATCCTCGCGGGCGACCTGCTCAACCAGTGCATCGGCTCGTTTTTGGCCTCGGTGGGGTCGGACGTGCCGTATCTCGGGCAATACGGTGCCTGTTCGACTATGGCGCAGGGGCTGGCGCTCGGCGGGTGTCTGGTGGAGGGGGGCGCGGCGCGGCGCCTGCTCGCTGCCGCGTCCTCGCATTTCTGCTCGGCCGAGCGGCAGTACCGGTTCCCGCTTGCCTACGGCGGCCAGCGCACGCCGACCGCCCAATGGACGGCCACAGCGGCCGGCGCGGCCGTGCTGTCCGCCGCGGACCCGCGGGGCGGCTCCTCCGGCATCCGTGTCACGCATGCGCTGTTCGGCAGGATGGTGGAGATGGGCGTTAAGGACGCGAATAACATGGGGGCGGCGATGGCACCCGCCGCTTACGACACGCTTTCTACGCTTTTGTCCGACCTTGGTGCGCAGCCGGCCGATTTCGACTGCATCGTGACCGGTGACCTCGGCCATGTGGGGGCGGATATCCTGCTCACCCTGCTGCGGGAGGATAAGATCGACCTGTCGCCCGTGTACTCGGACTGCGGCAGCCTGCTGTTCGGGGATGAACAGGACGCACATGCGGGCGGTTCGGGCTGCGGCTGCTCGGCCGCGGTGCTGTGCGGCCCGCTGCTGCGGGATATGGAGGGCGGCCGGCTCCGGCGCCTGGTGTTCGCCGGCACGGGCGCAATGATGAGCCCGACCTCGGTGCAGCAGGGACAGCCCATCGCGGGCATCTGCCACGCGGTCGTGATCGAAAGGAGCGGCGCATGAACTGGATGGAATATGTCAATGCCTTTTGGGTGGGCGGCGCGATCTGCGCGGTCTGCCAGGTGTTCATTGACAAAACAAAGCTGACGCCCGCGCGCATTCTGGTTAGCTTGGTGGTGATCGGCGTGTTCCTGCAGGCGATCGGGGTGTATCAACCGCTCGTGGATTACGCGGGCGCGGGCGCGACCGTGCCGCTGCTCGGCTTCGGCTATTCGCTGGCCAAGGGCGTGGCGAAGGCGGTCGCGGAAAGCGGCCTGCTGGGCGTGTTCACCGGCGGCGTGACCGGCGCGGCGGGCGGCATCGCGGCGGCGATCGTGTTCGGCTGCCTGTTCGCCCTGCTGGCAAAGCCGAAATCCAAAAGCTGAGCCGCTTGCGGGCAAGGGAAAATCCCGTTATAATAGAACACAATGGGATCAATTGACAAAAGGGGTTTTTCCATGCAGTATTATTTCGCCCCCATGGAGGGCGTGACCGGCGCGGTCTACCGCCGCGCGCATCATGCGTATTTCCCGGGGATAGACAAGTATTTCATGCCATTTATCACGCCGACCGCGAACGGCCGTCTGACCCCGCGCCAGAAGCGCGACGTCGCGGCCGAGGCCAACGCGGGCGTGCCTGCGGTGCCGCAGCTGTTGACCAGGTCCGCTCCGGATTTCATCTGGGCGGCGAACGCCCTGGCGGAGATGGGCTATCCGGAGGTCAACCTGAACCTTGGATGCCCCTCGGGTACGGTAACGGCCAAGGGTAAGGGCGCGGGTTTCCTCGCCCATCCGGACGAGCTGGACCGGTTTTTTGACGCGGTATTCTCGGCGTGCAGGGCGGCGGTGTCGGTCAAAACGCGCCTGGGTGTGCGCGACCCCGCGGAATTTGACCGCCTGCTCGCGGTCTACAACCGCTATCCGATTGCCGAGTTGACCATCCACCCGCGCGTGCGGGTGGATTTTTATCGGGGCGGCGTGCGCGAGGCGGCGTTTGCCGCAGCCCTGCCGCAGTGCCGCATGCCGGTCTGCTATAATGGAGACGTTGTCAGCGAAGCGGTCGCCGCCGCGGTCGGCGCGCGGTACCCCGCGGTGCGGGCGGTGATGATAGGCCGCGGGCTGGTCGGTGACCCCTCGTTGGTCACGCGGCTGCGCGGCGGCCCGCGTGCGGATAAGACGGTGCTGGAGGCGTTCCACAATACCCTGTACGAGCGCTACTGCGCCGCGTTCGGCGACCGTCGGATCGCGATGCTGCGCATGAAAGAGGTCTGGTTTTACCACCTGAACCTGTTTGCAGACAGTGAAAAATACGGCAAGCGGCTGCGCAAGGCGGCAGGACCGGACGATTTCCTCGCGGCAGCGGCGGCGGTGTTCCGCGATTTGCCGCTGCGCGAACAGGTGGAGCCGGGCTGGTTCCGCTAAAAAAGGAAAGGCTCCTATCCCGAAAGGATAGGAGCCTTTTTTTTTGCCGCCCCGCAGTACGGGGTAGTAAGGGGGGGATCGCCGTCCCCTTGGGGGACGGCGGATTGTGTTACAGGGCTTGCTGCTGCAGCCAGCGGTACGCGCCCGCCATGCCCGCGCTGTTGCCCAGTTCGGCAAAGGCGAGACGGGTGTGTGCCAGCATGAACGGGTTGGCGAAGCGCTGCAAATGGCTCTCGAGCAGAGGGCGCAGATAGGCACTCTGCCCCATGATGCCGCCGCCGAGCACGACCGCCGCGGGGTCCATCACGCACATGCACGCGGCGACGCCCTGCGCGAGCGTCCCGCACAGCGCGTCGATCGCCTGCGCGCAGACCGTGTCGCCCGCCTGCGCGCGGGCGAAGATCTGCCGCCCGTCCAGCGTTTCGCCGGTCTGCTCTGCAACGCGTCGGATGAGCGCGGTGGTCGAGGCCTGCTGCTCGAACGCACGGCCGTTTACCGGCATGTAGCCGATCTCGCCCGCGCTGCCCGCATGCCCGTGCCAGACCTTTCCGTCCAGCACGACCGCGCCGCCGATGCCCGTGCCGACGGTCAGGCAGAGCACGCTGTCCGCGCCCCGCCCCGCGCCGTAGGCGGCCTCGCCAAGCGCGGCGCAGTTGACGTCGTTTTCGACCGCGCAGGGCAGGCGGAACGCCTGCTCGACCGCGGTTTTGAGGTTGCGCCCCGTATAACCGGGGATATTTTCATTGGCGTACAGGATCGCGCCCGTCCGGTGGTCCACCATGCCGGCGGTCGAGACCGCGATGCCAGACGGGTTGTACTTGCCGACCAGCCCGCCGATCAGGTCGAGCAGCTTGCGCTCCACGCCCGCGCCGCCGAGCGTTTTGGCGTCGGTCGGCGTTTCCCAGCGCGAGGAGAAAACGATTTCCCCGCCGGGATCGTGCGCGGCGCCGTATTTGATCGAGGTGCCGCCAATATCAAAGCATAGAACCATTGCGTATCCATCCTTCCGGCGGCCGGTTCAGGCGAGCAGAGCGCAGAACTCCTCCGGCGTTTTGGCCGAGAAAAGCTGCTCCATGCGGCCGTCGTCCATCAGGACCTCGGCCAGCTCGCCGAGCAGGTCGATGTGGCTGTCAGGGTCGGTCGCGGCCAGGGTGATAATCAGGCGGACCGGATCGTTGTCGCCCGCGCCGAACGATACCGGCGGATTGAGCGTGGAAAAAGCGAGCGCCAGACGGTTGGCGCCGCATTCCGGCCGCGCATGCGCCAGCGCCAGGCCCTTTGCCAGCACGAAATACGGGCCGTTCTTGTGTACGGATTCGATCATGCCCTCGATATAGCTTTGCTCGATATCTCCCGCGTCCCGCAGGGGGGCCGCCGCCTGGCGGATCGCATCCTCCCAGTCCGCGGCCGCAAGGCCGATCTGCACATCCTTTGCCGTGATCTTTTCTAACAGCATGGTAATGATTCCTCCTAAAACTCTGCGATCAGCGAGGGTACGTCCACGTCCGCGAGCGAATCGCACAGGCGGTACTGACCCTCAAAGGTACAATACTTGGTCACGTCGTTGGGTACGACCAGCACGCGCATATCCGCGTTGCGGCCGGCCAGCAGACCGTTGAGCGAATCCTCAACCACCAGGCACTCGGCCGGCGTGCAGCCGAGCTTTTCGGCCGCCTTGAGGAACAGGTCGGGGTTGGGCTTGATGCGTTCGACGTCTTCAGCCGTGACCAGCAGGTCGAAATACTGCATTAGGTGCAGGCGTTCGAGGTGTACGGTCGGCTTTTTGCGGCCGGAGGAGGTCGCCAGCGCGACCGACAGGCCGTTTTCCCTGGCGCTTTTCAGGAAGTCCTCCACGCCGGGCTTTGCCGGCAGGCGGCCGCTTTCCTCGATGAAGCACGCCAGCGTGTCCTGCGCGAACTCGTCGCGGTCCACGTGGATGCCCTTGGCGTCCAGCTTGCGGAACAGGTCCTCCGCATTGGAGCCGACACAGGCCAGGAATTCCTGCACGGACAGGTCGTACTGCTTGTGTACACGGAACCATTCGACATAGATCCGGTACCATACGACCTCGGTATCGACGATCAGGCCGTCAAAATCCATGATAATCGTTTTCAGCATACTGACTCTCTTTTCAATAAACGGGTAAAGGAAGCGCCGCCGCTGGACCAGCGGCGGCGCCGCCCTTACAGGCTGTTACTGCTTGTTTTCTCGGGCCTGCTTGATCTTTTCGATCAGCTCGTCATACTGGGGCGCGTTGATGAAGTCGGTCACTGCGATGCAGTAGGCGTCCTTCTGCACGTCCTTGACACGGTCGAGCAGCAGCTCCTGAGTGACGACTACCTGACATTCGGTCGGCAGGTTTTCGATTGCGATATGGAATACCGTAACGTCGTCCAGGCCGGCGGCCTTGCACTTTTTCTGCAGCACGGTCGCGCCCATGGCGGAGGAACCGATGCCGGCGTCGCAGGCGTAGGCGATGCGGGTAACCTTGGAGAAGTCAAAGTCTTCGATGCTCTCGAATACGGAGGAAATGCGGCTCTTCTTGCCCTTCAGCTCGTTCATGGTCTGCGCCGCTTCCTTGAGCGAAGCGTCGTCGCCGCCGCCCGCGCGCTTAATCAGCGGGATGGACAGCACGAACGTAATTGCGCACGCCACCAGGATGCCCAGGCAGATCTTGAGCTGGTCGCCGGGCGAGGACATCAGCATGATGGAGATGATGCTGCCGGGGGAGGCAACGCCGACCAGGCCGACGTTCAATATGGTGAACATCAGGGTGCCGCACGCGCCGCCGACGATCAGCGGGAGGATGAGGATCGGGTTCATCAGCACGAACGGGAAGTATATCTCATGGATGCCGCCGAACAGGTGGATGATGGAAGCGCCCCACGCGGAGGACTTGGAAGAGCCCTTGCCGAAGAACATGTAAGCGAGCAGCACGCCCAAGCCGGGGCCGGGGTTGGATTCGAGCAGGAACAGGACGGATTTGCCCAGGCTTTCCAGCTGCAGCGTACCCATCGGGGTCAGGATGCCCTGGCCGATGGCGTTGTTGAGGAAGAGCGGCTTGGCCGGCTCGATCAGGATTGCGGTCAGCGGCAGCAGATTGTTCTGCACCAGGAAATCCACGCCAGCGGCGAACACGCCGGTCAGGGAGGCGATCGCCGGCCCAAGCCATACGCATCCGATCACGGCGATGATCGCGCCGATGATGCCGACCGAATAGTTGTTGACGATCAGCTCGAAGCCCATCGGGATCTTGCCGTCGATCAGCTTGTCAAACTGCTTGAGGATCCAGGCGGAAAGCGGGCCGAGGATCATTGCGCCGATGAACATGGTCACGCTGGAGCCGATGATGACGCCGATGGTGGCGACCGTGCCGATCACGCCGCCGCGGTAGTCATAGACCATCTTGCCGCCCGCAAATGCGATCAGGAGCGGGAGCAGGTAGTTGAGCATCGGGGTGATGAAGCTGCGGAGCATGTCGTTGTCGATGGCGATGCCGACTGCGGTCAGCAGGCCCCAGGCAATGAACGCGCCCAGATTCGGGATGACCATGCTGCTGAGCTTGCTACCAAATTTCTGCACCTTTACTCGTACTGACATTCTTTTGCCCTCCTTAAAATCCGTGAAATGAGTCTCTACCGTTTCTCTTTATGTGGAAAAGCGCGGGGGAATGCTTACAGGGAAACCTCCTTGCCCTCCGCGATCGAGCGCTCGATCGCGTCGACCACGCGGAGCGTGTTGAGGGCGTCCTCCGGCGTGATGATGGACTTGGTGCCGCTCAGGATGTTGCCGATAAAGGCCATGATCTCCTCGGACAGGTCGCCGGACGGCGCGCCGTTGCAGTTGTACCAGTGGCGCGAATCCGGATACAGGACGCCGCTGCCGGTCACGAAGCGTACGCCGTTGTCGCACGCATCGACATAGGCCACGCCCTTGGTGCCGACCAGCTCGACCTTGTCGTCGATGATCGTGGGCGAATTCTCCGGCAGCACCCAGCATGCCTCAAGGCACGCGACCGCGCCGTTTTCATAGGTGACGAGCGCGTAAATCACATCGTCCATGCCGTATTCCTTGAGCAGCACGCTGCGGGCCTTGGCGAACACCTTGACCGGCTTGCAGCCCATGAACCAGTTGACATAGTCGATGTCGTGGATCATGACGTGCATGGACAGGTCGGACGCGCCGATGTAGCGGCGGGGGCCGACGATCGGGCTGTTGCGGCGGCAGTACATATGGATGATGTCGCCCAGCTCGCCGGCGTCCAGGCGCTGCTTGATCATGTTGAAGCGCGGGTCAAAGCGGAGCAGGAAGCCCAGCGAGAACACCTTGTCGTAATCCTTGAGGATCTCGTACATTGCCTCCCCGTCGGCCAGCTCCTTGGCGAGCGGCTTTTCGAGCAGGATGTGCTTTTTGTTGGCGACCGCGATCTCGACCGCCTCGCGGTGCATGTTGTCGGGCAGGACGATCGAAACCGCGTCGATCTCCGGATTTTCGAGCAGGTCCTTATAGTTCTTATAAGTCTGACAGCCGTACTCCTTTTCCGCCTCCGCGCGGCGCTCGTCGTTAAATTCGCATACCGCGACGAGGTCTACGCCGGGCAGCTTGTTATAAATGCCTGCATGGATCTGGCCCATCTGGCCGAAGCCAATGACGCCTACTTTGAGGTTCTTGTTCATGATGCATTCTCCTTTTCTATGTTGGACCTTTTTGTGGAAGGTTTGCCCACGGGTTGGGGGGACGGCGCCGCGTTTTTTTCGGCGTTTTTGCGTTTGCCTGTTGCAAAATCGCGACGGTTATACTATGATTGTTAAAGAATAAACTATCTTCAGGAGGAAACCATGGCTGATCTGAGTTTTCAAAACCGGCTGCAGTTTTTCGGCTTCCGGCTCAGCAAAAGTGAACAGAAGATCGCCGCTTATATCGTCGCCCATCCGGAGCAGGCAGCGTCGATCGCCAGCCAGGAGCTTGCGCAGGCCATCGGCACGTCCAACTCCACGCTGACCCGCTTCTGCAAAAAGCTGGATTACCGGAATTATATCGAATTCCAGACCCTGCTGGCAGCCGAGGGGACGCCGGGCCAGACGCCCGACCAGACCATTCGCCGCATCGACCATTATTACGAGCGCACGCTGGACGCGGCCTGCGAGCTGGTGCAGCCCGAGGACTTGGACGCGTTTGTCGACCGCATTCACCAGGCGGACAAAATCCTGATCTTCGGCCTGGGCAGCTCGGGCCTGACCGCGAGCGAGTTCAACATGCGGCTGGTGCAGATGGGCTTTACCTCAAGCGTGATGACCGATACGTTCCTGATGCGCGTGCAGTCCAGCCTGTTCTCGCCGAAGGACCTGATTATCGCGGTGTCCAACTCCGGCGAAACGCCCGAGGTGGTCAGCGCGTGCCGGATCGCGAAATCGGCGGGCGTGCAGATATGCCTGCTTACGCAGAGTAGCCGCACCGAGCTGGCGAAGATGGCGGACGCCATCCTGCTGGCCGGGGACATCGGGCAGGTGGGGGACGAGAAGTTCATCAATTCCCAGATGCCCCTGGTGTTCCTGATCGATGCGATTACCTATCGGCTGCTGGAGGACCCGAAATGCAGGGAAAACCGCGACCGCGCGCTGTATACCCTGTTCCACCGGAATTTTTGAATCGGAAGAGCGCTCCGGCGCTCTTTTTTTGCGCCCGCTTTACGTTGCGTAAATCGCGTCGGTAAAGGCTTTGGTGATCAGCTGGGGACGGGTGATCGCGCCGCCGGTGACAACCGCGTGCGCGCCCAGTTCGATGCAGCGGCGCGCCTTGGCCGGGGTATCGACGTGGCCCTCCGCGATGACCGGAATATGTACCGCGGCGAGAATGGCCTTGAGGCGGGAGAAATCGTCGTCCGCGATATTGTGTCCCGCGGACTGGGCGGTATAGCCCATGAGCGTGGTGGAAACGCAGTCAAAGCCGAGCCGCTCCGCGCGGACCGCCTCCTCCAGCGTGGCGATATCCGCCATCAGCAGCTTGCCGGGCGCGGCGGCGCGGGCCTTTTGGAAAAAGTCCCCGAGCGTCTCGCCTTGATAGCGGGGGCGGTCGGTTGCGTCAAACGCGATCATGGCGCAGCCCGTTCCGGCCAGCTCTTCTATTTCGCGGAGCGTGGGGGTGATATAGATGGGGGAACCCTCGTAGTCCCGCTTGACGATGCCGATGATCGGCAGGTCGGTGTTTTGGGCGATTTCGTTGATATCAGCCGCGGTGTTGGCGCGGATGCCTACGGCGCCGCCCTCGGCCGCTGCGCGTGCCATGCGCCCCATGATGAACGAGGAGTGCAGGGGTTCGTTTTCCAGCGCCTGACAGGATACGATCAACCCGCCTTTGACCTGATCGAGCATACTGTCATCCTCCTATCGGTATTGTTTTCATTTTTATTATACAAAGTGAAAATATTTTCGTCAAGACGATGGAATAATTTGGATGGACAAATTTCAAAGGAATTTTTGAGCAGTTTGACCATATGTTCGTCTGTTTGAATAGGAAAGCAATAGTTAAATTGACATATATGGAAAAAGCGTGACAAAAAGGCGTATTCCGGCCGCGCCTGCCGCAAAATTACCGTCTCTATAGGAAAGTCCGTTTTAACGGACAAGCAATCCGCTATACTGAAGCCATCAAAAGGAAGCGGAGGAATACCGGATGAAAAAAAGACTGGGCAGTGCCCTGCAGGCAGCGGGGGGCGCGATCTTATTTCTGGCGGCGGGGGCGTCGGACACGGGCGCGGTTTCGGCCGGCGGGCTGGCCTTTTCTATCTTATGCGCCGCGCTTCTGTTTTTCACAGGCCGCGCGCTGCGCCGCCGGAAAAAGCCTGCATCCTGCCGCCGCATGGGGCGGGCGCTGCCTGCCGTCGCGGGACGGTAAGGGGGGACGGCAAGGGGCGCCGAAAGCATGTGCTTTCGGCGCCCCTGTGTTTTTTCCTATCCGTATGTCCGTCCGCTGCGGAGAGTTAATAGCCCTTTTCGACCGCTGCGGTCAACACTCTGGAGGCCACCGTACCCGCGACCGACGAGCCGCCGCCGCCGTTTTCCACCAGCACGATGAACGCGTAAGGGGTCGCCTCGTCGCGCAGGAAGCCGGTGAACCAGGCGTTTGGGGTCTTGCCCCCGCCGACCTCGGCCGTGCCGGACTTGGCGCAGATGTCCATGCCCGGGAAGCGGTCCTGTCCATAGGTTTCGATCACGTTGTTGTGCATCATATCCGCGATGGTATCCGCAGTGTCCGCGTCGATCAGCTTATCCGACTTATGGGCGAAGTAAAGACCGGTCGGCAAACCGTAGTCCGTGGTGGTTTTTTCGATCAGGCGCGGCAGGGCGGCCTTGCCGCCGTTGGCGATTGCGCCCATATACAGCATCATATTGATCGGACACATGGTATCCTCGCCCTGGCCGACGCCCGCCCAAGCGAGCTGGTTGTCGTTTCCGTCAAAGTTGAAGCGGCCCTCCGAGGTGCGGATGCCGTCCACCCGTATGGCGGTGGTCAGGCCGGCCGCGTCCGTATATTTCTGCATGGTATTCCCACCCAGTTCGACCGCGAGCTGGCCGAACACGCCGTTGCAGGAGTTCGCCAGCGCATCCTCAATGTCCATCTGCCCATGCGCATACGGGCAGGTGACCGTATCGCCCCCGATTTCGACCGAACCGGTGCAGTTCCAAGTGCGGGAAAACAGGTCGGGCAGGTTCTCGACCGCCGCGTTGAGTGTGACCACCTTGAAGATCGAGCCGGGGATGGAGTTCGCGGACAGCAGGCGGTTGACGTACACACCCTCCCACGAGGGGTCGTCCGGATCGATGGCCGGCGGGTCGGCGGGGTCGAACGACGGCGTGGATACCATGCACAGGATCTCGCCCGTCTTATAGTTGTACACGCCTACCGTGCCGTTCATGCCGCCGAGCGCCTGATAAGCGATATTGTTAAGATAGGCGTCGATCGTCAGGTACAGGTTGTTGCCCGTGCCGAGCGGAGAATACACGCCGGTCAGCAGGTTATAGCCGGAAAGCTTGTCCGCGAACGCGGTCAGCGCACCCGCGCCGATGTTGCCGGCCGGATCACCGACCGCGTGCAGGGTGGCGCGGCGCACGGCGCTGTCCGGATAATAGGTGCGGTTTCCGTTTTCATCCAGCGAGGAAAGCACGTCGCCGTCCCGATCGAGGATGGTGCCGCCCTTGAGCTGGCCGGAATTGCTGTACAGGTGGCGGTTATAGGGATAGGAGGCCCAGTCGCCGCCATCCACCACGAAACGGAAGCAGAACAGCAGCAGCCCGACGCCCAGCAGAGCCGCGAGGATCAGGCAGAACACGCCGCGTTTTTCGATTTTCCGCACTCAATCCACCTCCCCGCGCAGCTCGCGCCGGCTGGGCAGCCGGACCGCGAACGAAGCGTTTTGGCGCGTGTCCGTGGCCTTCAAAAAGGCGAGCATGCCCCACGCGGACAGCATGGACGAGCCGCCGTTCGAGACAAACGGCAGGGTCACGCCCGTGAACGGCAGGATATCCACCGCGCCGAATACGTTCAGGCAGGTCTGGAACACGAGCAGGCTGGTCGCGGCGCAGGCCGCGATTGTGTAAAAGCTCGACCGTCCCGCGCGGCAGGCACGCACCGCAAACACAGCCAGCGTGATGATGCACAGCACGGTCAGCACAGCGATTACCAGCCCCCACTCCTCGCACAGCATGCCGAACACAATATCCGTGTCCGCCGCGGCCAGACCGGAGAGCCAGCCCTTGCCCGCGCCCACGCCGATCATGCCGCCCGAAGCAGCGGCGGTCAGCGTGTGGGTCTGCTGGAAGCCCGCGCCGTACACATCCTCCCAGATATGGCCCCAGGAGGCAAAGCGCGCCGCAACATGCCCCTTGACGGTCAACAGCACCATGCCGCCGGCGAAGCAGCCCGCGCAGATCAGGCCGAGCGTCGCGAAGTCGCCCGAGCGCAGGTAGGCGATGACTAGGAAGGTGACGAAAAACACCAGCGCGGTGCCGAAGTCGTTCTGCAGCGCCAGACACGCGCCGCAGATGCCGGTCAGGCCGATGAACAGCCACAGGTTGCGCTTGTTGAACAGGCGGTCGAGTGTGGCCGCGCCCGCGAAGATATAGCAGATTTTGGCCAGCTCGGAGGGCTGGAGCGACAGGCCGCCCAGCCGGATCCATGCCTTGGCGCCGCCCTCGCTTGACCCGATCAGCAGCGTGATCACCAGCATGCCGACCGCCGCCGCGCCCATGATCCAGCGCACCCTCTGCGCACGGGTCAGGTCGCGCAGGAAAAAGCCGAGGACCAGGAAGATCGCCAGCCCCATCAGGATGGCGACGAGCTGCTTGGGGCATTCGTCCGGCACGGTCGAGCCGGTCACGGCCAGCGACAGCGTGCACAGGAAAAAGGCGATGGTTTCCATCTCAAAGCCGATGCGTCGGAACGAGCGCAGCACGATAAAATAGCCCCAGCACACGGCCGTGAATGTGAGGAACGTGAGCGGGACGGTAACGGAGGCGTTCTCGCCCGCGGCAACGATGAGCTGCAGCGCGGTCAGCACCTGGAACAGCGTCAGCAGCACAAGCGAGCCCCACATGCCGGCCGGCCGGCCCTCCACGCGGCGCTCGGCCATTTGCTCGCGCTTTTCCTCGGCCGAGATCGGCACCAGCATGGTCGGGATGCCGCCGAACGAGAGCGTGTCCCCATCCTCGACGACCGCGTATTCGTCCACCGGCAGGTCGTTTACCTTGACGCCGCCCTTGGAGCCGAGGTCGTATACCGTCCACGAGCCGTCGTCCTCGCGGATGAGCGCGGCGTGCTGGCGGGACACCGAGGGGTATTCGAGCTGCACGTCGCACGCGGGCGCGCGGCCGATGATGTTTTCCCAGTGGGTGATGGGCAGGCGCACGCCGTTGGCCATGCCGAGATAGCCCCAGACCTCGTCCGGATGCTTGACTTTCCACAGCGAGCGGATCGCGCCGACCAGGATCATCAGCGCCAGCAGCGGGAACACAAAACGGACGACCGTTGTGTACCACGCGCCGACGAGCGGGTTTTCCGCCAGAAAGACGGTCAGCGTATCCAGAAGGCGCTGTAAAGCGTCGGTCATGTTTGGTTTCCTCCCTTCAGGGAACTTGGGTTGATAACCTATATATTATAGCACGGCTTGTCAAGCGAAGCGTGAACGGACGGTAAAAAACGGGGCTTTCAGCCGTTTTCCGCTCCTTCCCGCCGGAAAAATGCCGTGCGGCCGCGGGCTTCGTTTCGGAGGCTGCTGAATATTTTTCCTTTCGACTGTTTTTTTCCCAATTGGACGGATTCCAGCTTACCTGATAATGCACTCGTTAAATGGATGGAGCTGAAATTCATAAAGCTAAATGAAAGAACGGAGGGCAGAGGCTCCCTTTTACCCTTTGGACTGATCTAGGCTTACCGAATAATTTCTTCGTCGAAATGCACAGAAAAAGCTCCACCCTTTGAATAGGCGGAGCTTTTATGATATAATTATGTTTTATTTAACAGGTCGGGACTTAACTTTTTCTTTATTCGCAAATGCACTAACCAACATTGCAATAATGCTAATTAAGAGATAACATCCGCCATACAATAAAAACGCCGGCTCACCCATTTCAAAGAATGTCCATGTACCTGCTAAGAAAATGATAATTGTAACAATTGGCAGCCACCATAAAGTTTTAACATTCTTGCCTGCAAATACGCCAACGATTATAGAATAAATAGGATTAACAGTAAAAAGCAAAAAAACAGTGGTAATCATTCCAGCGTCATTTGGTACTAATGTAACAGCAAGCCACGGTAAAATAAACATGAGGAAAACCGATGCTATTAGATAATAAATAATCTTCTTCATATAGACCTCCTTAACTTGAACTGTCGTTCTGTATCTTTTGTATCATTTTATTAAATTTTATATCTCATTTTCAATTATCCGCATAAATACTATACATTCAAGTATTTTAAGGTATAGAAAAACACTCATTTTACCACGAATTTACCACGATTGAATGAGCCTTGATATGACACAAAAAACAACATGGGAGATAGCACAAATATCTGTGTATCTCCCGTTTTTCATTCATGTAATATGATTACTTTACTCTGATTTCAAATTTCAAGATTGCTTTCATTATTTCTGTATGAATTTGACCTTTTAATTCTTCATCAACCTGCATAGTAATTTTACCACTTTCAGAGTGGTAAAACGGACGCAAGCATAATTTACAAATATAAGCGTCATAAAACTTCAAAATCTCTCTTATGGCAGTTTCATTTCCAGCAGACGCTTTACATATTACTTTTAATGTAGGGTAGCCATATTCTTTTTTCATTGTTTCAATTCCTTTCTTTCAATAATGTTTTTAATTTCTTCAATCCGTTACTTCTTCTGCGATAAATAGCAGAACGTGATACATGATATAATTCTGCAATTTCTTGGTCGCTCATGCTTTGAAAATAGCGTAATAGAATTACATCACGCTCTTTACTCGATAACTTATATAAAGCAACAGCAAGTTTCTCGTTTGATATTTGAATTGTGAAATTCAAGACTTCAAAAGAAATATAATCACAAGAATATTTATCCTCAGTTACACATTCAAGATTTTTCGTATCTGATAATTCATAGAATAAAACCTCACGCTTGGAACGTCTTGCAAACTGTCTATTTCTGCTTTTTACTGTGCATTTAATAACAGTTATCATGGAAGCATTAAACTGTATTCTGACGATATGCTCGAAAGAAGATGTGTTCATAATCTCACCCCCTTTCTGCATACGCCGAAATATATAAACGGGAATACCGCCTATACCTTTTGGTAATGTAAAAAAGAAAGCAAGAAAAAAGCCCGCACAAAACATATAGTCTGCACGAGCCTTCAAAATTTCCTTATATTCAGATGTTGATAATTGCCATATTAGACTGTTTAATAGTGTGCTTAAAACAATTTATGACAATATTCTTCGTTAATATTTTCATTTAGTTTCTCCTTGAAATCAACGCATTATTTTTATTTTTTCTGTCAATTCAAGTATTTTTGCATGGATTGAATGGATTGTCTTTAAAAATTCATCATCATTTTTCCCTGTAGGGTCATTCAACCCCCAATCCTCTCTATATTTGCATGGTATTGTAGGACAATTCACATTGCACCCCATTGTAATCACAATATCTACCTGTGGTATTTCAGATAACAATTTAGAATATTGTGTTTTCTCCATATCTATCTGATACATTTCTTTCATTAGACGAACTGCATCTTGATTGATTTGTGGCTTTGTTTCTGTGCCTGCGGAATAACTATCAAAAACATTTGAAGAAAGATACTTGCCCAATGCCTCCGCAATTTGACTGCGACAAGAATTATGAACACAGACAAAGGCTACTTTAGGTTTTTTCATAAATGAATTACCAACCTTTCTTTGTTTTATTATTTGCTCAATAATGCTTTTACTTCGTCTACGGTCAATACTTTTCCATAGGATATTACTTCGCCATTAAACACCAATGCAGGTGTAGACATTACTCCATAACTAGCGATTTCTGCAAAATCTGTAATGTGTTCAATCTCATAATCTAATTGAAGTTCCGATATTGCTGTTCTAGTTGCTTTTTCCAATTCCATACATTTTGCACAGCCCGAACCTAATATTTTAATGCTTTGCTCTTGTTTCTTGTTTTCTGCATTTTGCATTGTTTCTGATGTGCAATTTCCACCACAACAACATGATTTTGTTTCTTTTTTCTTTCCAAATAATTTCATTTCTTATTCGCTCCTTTTAAATAAATAATGTACTAAAAATATTAAAGAGATAACCTACAATAATAATGCCAAACGTACAAATGGCAATAAAAAGGGTCAATAGTTTAGGCTTTACTGCCTTTTTCAGCATTATTAAAGACGGCAAACTCAATGTTGTTACAGCCATCATAAATGATAAAATTGTACCTAATTGTGCACCCTTTGAAAGTAATGCTTCTGCTACTGGAATTGTTCCAAAAATATCAGCATACATAGGAACTCCGACAAGAGTGGCTAAAATAACACCAAACGGGTTATTACTGCCCAAGATACTTTCAATCCATGTTTCAGGTATCCAGTTATGGATAACTGCTCCGATACCCACACCAATCAAAATGTATGGAAATACTTTCTTGAATGTTCCTACAACTTGTTCTTTTGCATATTGAACTCTATCCTTTTTGGTTAAAGTAGGAGAACTAATATCGACATTACTTGCATTTTTCACGAAATCTTCCACATATTTTTCCATGTGCATTTTTTCAATTAAAGTACCGCCAATTACAGCGATTATCAAGCCTACAATCACATAAGCAAAAGCAACTTTAGCCCCGAAAATACTCATTAGCAATACAAGACTTCCTAAGTCAACCATAGGCGAAGAAATCAAAAAGGAAAAAGTTACTCCTAACGGTAATCCTGCACTTGTAAAACCTATAAACAACGGGATAGAAGAACACGAGCAAAATGGTGTAACTGTTCCTAACAATGCGGATATGATATTTGCACCGATACCATGAAATCGCCCTAAAATTTTTTTACTTCGTTCGGGTGGAAAATAACTTTGAATATACGATATAAAGAAAATCAGTAAACATAACAAGATTGTGATTTTGATTACATCGTATAAAAAGAATTGAATACTTCCACCTAAACGACTGTTAATGTCTAGCCCTAGCAATGATAGCCCATTACCAATTAAGCCATTCAACCATTTCATACCTAATATTTGGTCTTGAAAAAATAGCCATATTGAATTTACTACTTCCAATAAAGTCCCTCCTTTACATGACATATCAATTTTTTTTGATGTGATAAAGTTTTATAAAAGCCACCTTTCGATGACCTTTATTTGCAACAAATTGATTGATTTTCAGCATTTGGTGTTGTTAGTTCTAACAATCGTTTTGACGCATATTCACTTCCACTTTTACTTAGGCTGTAATGAGTCCATTTTCCCTCTTGTCTTGCATTAACAATACCAGAGTCGCAAAGTATTTTCATGTGGTAGGATAAAGCCGATTGTCCTATGTTCATGTTTTCAATCAGAACACACGCACATTTTTCTCCGCTCTTTAAGTAATCTAAAATCGTAAGTCTTTTTGTATCACAAAGAGCCTTAAAAATTTTTGCGTCTTTAGAAAAATCATTCATTATTATCACTCCTCACATCAAATAATTTTGATATATTTATCATAAGGCTTACAACATGATTTGTCAACACATTACATCAAAATATTTTGATGTATTATTCTTTTTTCCTCTTGATTACCCATAACAGAAAAGAAAAAGCCCTGTCAAGAGCTTGCCACCATTGGTGGTGCTTTGCACTCTTTACTGGGCTTTTTGTTTGCTGTATCTTCCATGCAAGAGGAAAAAGATTATTCGTCCTCATCATCAAAATGGTTATTCCTTAATACTTCCCGTAATAATTCCATATCTTCTTTTGAATTAGGGTTTATCATTTTTACCACTTGATAAGGTGTCCTATATTTATGTCCCTCTATGCTTTCCCCAAACATATCCATGCTGTATAAATCATCATAGCGGTCTAACAGTTTTTGAAACTTCAAATGCTGGATAAATTCTTTGATTGGGTAAAGGTCGGACGCTTCAATGTTTGTTCCATTGATGTAGTCGGTAATATATTCCCGTAACTTTTCTAATTCATATTCCAGCCATTCTTCCTCGCTGTCAAAGAAGTTGTCATAATGTCCATGTTTTAATTCTGCATTTAGACGTTCTTCTGTTCTTAAAAACTGACAGACTTCTTTTTCGGACTGATTGACATATTTCCATTCCCCCGACAACAATTCATTCGGCGTAACGTCCAGCACTTCCATTATCTTTTCCAGCGTTTCATAAGCAGGATAGTTCAACCCTCTTTCAATCTTGGAAAGGCTCTGCATATTGATACCAATTTTGTCCGCAAGTTCCTGTTGTTTCATTCCCCTAAATTTTCTTATGGTCTGTATATTATTTCCTAAATGGCTTATTTTCATTGCATAACCCTCCATAACTCGTTATATCTTCGCTGTTATAAGTCTATCATGCTTAATATGATTTGTAAAGATAAAAAAAGATATTGACAAATAAGCATATAAGAATTACTATGTTCTTGTAATCAAATAAGCACAATAGAATGAAATACAAAAACATTCAAAAGAAAATATCTATCTGATTAAACCCGTAGATATGAATATCGGTTGAAATGGAACTTGTTTGAAAGGACAAACACAGGACTTGCCGACAGAGCATTGTAGGACTGTTGGCGTGCGTCAGCAACAACGCCATGACGGCTTGCCGTCAAAGGACGGAAATGCTTTGTCGGCTGGCGAACTTGTGAGCCTTGTCTGTGCCCCCGTTATCTAACAGGGGGGCACTATTTCACAAAAGACAAGTCAAAAACCATACAACCCCAAAGCTGTAAGGAGTAATGAGGAGTTTTAAGAAGATAGTAACTTCACATTCTTTTGAATAGTGGTTTACAGGTATTTCAAGGCTGTTGTGGGATTGGAGGAATACAATGAACAATTTAGAATTTGCACTTGAAATGAAAAACAAACGTCTTGCAAGCGGTCTTTCACAAAGAGAACTTGCAGGTCTTACCCATGTATCAAGATATAGTATCAACCGCTTTGAGAACGGAAAAGCCAACGCCAGCAAGGAAACACAAAATATTATCCTGCGTTGTCTGAATTACTATATCTGCGATAAGCCTTTTTATCTGCTCGTTGATTATCTGACTGTCCGTTTTCCAACGACTGACGCATTAGAAGTTATCCGAAAGGTGCTTGGCATGAAAGCAGATTATTTTATCCATTATGACTATGGGTATTATGGCTATAAGGAGCATTACGCCTACGGGGAAATCAAGGTCATGGCTTCTGATGATGAACACATGGGCGTATTTTTGGAATTAAAAGGGACAGGCTCACGCAACATGGAATATGTCTTACAGGCACAGAACAGGGATTGGTATTCATTTTTAAACCGCTGTCTTGACTGTGGCGGTGTTATCCGACGTTTTGATTTGGCAATCAATGATATGTGCGGTCTGCTGGATATTCCCGTTTTGTCTGAAAAATATAAAAATAGCGGTGCGGAATGTCGCTGTAAAAACTATGAAAATGTACAAAGTGGAAAATTAAGTGGGAAAAACCGCAATTTAGCAAGTACCCTTTATATCGGTTCAAAGGCAAGCACAAAATATTTCTGCCTGTATGAAAAACAAAAGGAACAGGCAACGAAAAAGAAACATACCGATATTATCAACCGTTTTGAAATTCGTCTGCGTGATAAAAAGGCAGTACAGGCAGTTGAGGAATTGTTATTGACATATAACCCTCATGGGCTGGTGTTTTACCTCATTACTGATTTTGTGCAATTTCCCGACTATCCGTTGTGGGAGATATTCATTTCCCATGACAGTTTACCTTTTGAAATGAACCCCGTACCTGTCAATATGGAACGCACTCTGCAATGGCTGGAAAGACAGGTCATGCCGTCAATCGTGATGATAGAGGAAATCGACAGGCTGACAGGCTCAAACTACATGAAAATGATTGATGAATGTACCCACCTTTCCGAAAAACAGGAAATGCTTGTAGAACAGATGTGTACGGATATAGCAGATGTAATCGAAAGTGAGGGGGTGTTTTATGAGTAATGCACAGGATATTCCCGTATGGGAAAAATATACCCTTACCATTGAAGAAGCGTCAAAGTATTTCCGTATCGGAGAAAACAAGTTAAGACGATTGGCAGAGGAAAACAAGGACGCTGGCTGGCTCATTATGAATGGCAACCGCATACAGATTAAACGCCGACAGTTTGAACAGGTTATTGATAAATTGGACGCAATCTAATGCAAATGAGCCTTGTATGTGTTATGATAAGCACAAGTCATATCAAGGCTCTTTCCAACAAGGAAAGGAGCAGACACCATGAGAGAAAAAAGACGGGATAACAAAGGTCGTATCCTGCATACTGGAGAGAGCCAACGAACAGACGGAAAATACTTATATAAATATGTAGACGCATTTGGAAACACAAAATATGTGTATGCTTGGAGATTGACACCCACAGACCCGACACCAAAGGGAAAACGGGAAAAACCCTCACTTCGAGAACTGGAACAGCAGATAAGACGGGATATTGAGGACGGTATCGACAGCGCAGGCAAGAAAATGACGCTTTGCCAACTCTATGCCAAACAGAACGCACAAAGGGCAAATGTGAAGAAAAGCACACAAAAACAACGGGAACAACTCATGCGGTTATTGAAAGAGGACAAATTAGGTGCTAGGAGCATTGATACAATCAAGCCCTCTGACGCTAAAGAATGGGCGTTACGCATGAAAGACAAGGGCTTTTCCTACAATACCATTAACAACCATAAACGCTCGTTAAAAGCGTCATTCTATATCGCCATACAAGACGATTGCGTAAGGAAAAATCCCTTTGATTTCAAATTAAGTGAAGTCCTAGAAAATGATACCAAAGAGAAAGTCGCATTGACAGAGGAACAGGAACAAGCCTTACTCTCATTCATCAAGACGGACAATGTGTATCACAAATATTATGATGATATGCTGATATTGTTAAAAACAGGACTTCGTATCTCGGAACTGTGCGGACTGACAGTAGCCGATATTGATTTCAAGAATGAAGTTGTGATTATCGACCACCAGTTATTAAAGAACAAGGAACAGGGCTATTATATTGAAACGCCTAAAACAAAGAGCGGAATAAGGCAAGTGCCATTAAGCAGAGAAACGATACAGGCATTTCAACGGGTTATGAAAAAACGCCCAAAGGCAGAACCATTTGTGATAGACGGACGGAGCAATTTTCTGTTTGTCAATCATAAGGGTAAGCCCAAAGTTGCGATTGATTACAACGCCTTATTTGTCCGAATGGTAAAGAAATACAACAAGCACCACAAGGACAATCCCTTGCCACATATCACACCGCATACGCTACGCCATACATTCTGCACAAGGCTGGCAAGCAGGAACATGAACCCGAAAGATTTACAGTATATCATGGGACATTCAAACATCAGTATCACAATGAACTGGTATGCTCATGCGTCCATAGATACCGCAAAATCAGAGGTTCAGCGTCTAATCGCATAAGAAGTATTTACCACGATTTTAACCACGATTGACAGGGAAAATATAAGAAGATAGACCTAGATATGTGAGGTTTACCACAAAAACAAAATGCCCGTAGAGCCTATAAAATAAGGCTTTGCGGACATTTAAGAAGATATAAAAAGATAGTCAAAAAGACATATATAATTTTAAATAAATTTTCTATTTATTTTACAATACTTTAGTGTTTCTTTCAACGTATGAAAAGATGCCGAAGTTGCCTTTGGTTCTTTTCGAGCCTTGTATTGGTCGAGCAGTGAATTTAGTGAAAATGATGGAGTTGAAGCCCATCAGTCCAAATGTAAAAAGGGAGCGCAGGGGACCGCGCTTGACAGATGCACCGCGAAATGGTACACTAATATTCTAAGATTATATCGCGACAAACGAAGTTTGCAGGAAAAAGCCGCGCGGCTTGCCGAAGGAGCAAAACTCTCAGGTGTCCGGTTTTCCGGATGAGGACTGTAAACGGATGCGGCTCTGGAGAACGCCCCGCAGGGGGGCTGCCGAAGGTGCAACGCGTGCGGCTGGGGGCCGCGCGCCAATCTCTCAGGCAAAAGGACAGAGTTTGGGGACTAATCGGGCACGGGCCGGCGCTTTGCGCGCGGCGCGGCGTCCGTTCGTTTTCTGTGAGCCGGAACCCTTGGTGGTTCTGGCTTTTTTGTTTGCCGCGGAAAGAAAAAGGGGATTGTAAGACAATGTCAATGGATCAACTGGCTGATCTGGTAAGCAAGGTCAGCGACATCGTGTGGAACAGCGTGCTGCTGTATCTGCTGGTCGGCACGGGTGTCATTTTCACCATCCGCACGCGCTTTGTGCAGGTGCGCAAGTTCGGCGCGGGCTGGAAGCGGCTGTTCGGCAGCTTCTCGCTCAAGGGCGAAAAAGGCGGGCAAGGACGGCATGAGCCCGTTCCAGGCGCTCACCACCGCGATTGCGGCGCAGGTCGGCACGGGCAACATCGCGGGCGCGGCCACCGCGCTGTACTCGGGCGGCCCGGGCGCGATCTTCTGGATGTGGCTTTCCGCGTTCTTCGGCATGTCCACCATCTACGGCGAGGCCGTGCTTGCGCAGAAGTATAAAACCGTGGACAAAAACGGCCATGTGACCGGCGGCCCGATCTATTACATCAGGGCGCGCTTCACCGGCAGGTTCGGCAAGTTCCTGGCCGGCTTCTTCTCGCTGGCGATCATCTTTGCGCTGGGCTTCACCGGCAACATGGTGCAGGCCAACTCGATCAGCGTGGCGTTTAAGACTGCGTTCGGCACGCCCCAGGTCGTCATCGGCGTGATCTGCGCGGTGATCGCGGGCTTCATCTTCCTGGGCGGCGTGGGCCGTATCGCGGCGTTCACCGAAAAGGTCGTACCCGTCATGGCGATCTTTTACATGATCGGCTGCATCGGCATCCTGTGCGTCAACCACGCGGCGATCCTCCCCGCGCTCAAGTCCATTTTCGTGGCGGCGTTCGACCCACAGGCGATCCTGGGCGGCGCGGTCGGCATCACCGTGCGCGAGGCGATGCGCTACGGCGTGGCACGCGGCCTGTTCTCCAACGAGGCCGGTATGGGCTCCACCCCGCACGCGCATGCGCTGGCCAAGGTCGAAAAGCCGCAGGACCAGGGCGAGATCGCGATTGTCTCGGTGTTCATCGACACCTTTATTGTACTCACGCTCACCGCTATGGTTATTTTGACCTCGGGCCAGCTTCAGTCCGGCGTGCCGGACGGCCTGCAGGGTACTGAGCTGGCGCAGGCGGCGTTCAATGTCACGCTCGGCTCGGTCGGCAACGCGTTTGTGGCGGTGTGCATGCTGTTCTTCGCGTTCTCAACCCTCATCGGTTGGTACTTCTTCGGCGAGACCAACGTCAAGGCGTTGTTCGGCCAGAAGGCCACCAAGGTCTACGCGGCGATCGTCGTGGTGTGCATCGTGATCGGCTCGGCGCTCAAGGTCGATCTGGTGTGGAACCTGTCCGACCTGTTCAACGCCCTGATGGTGTTCCCCAACCTGATCGCGCTGCTGTTCCTGTCCGGCATTGTCGCCCGGGCGGCGCACGGCGAGGATATCACAAAAAAATAAACCCGCGGTTTTCCGGAGGCGCGCTTGCCAGCGCGCCTCCTTTTATTTTACCGCTTTGCCGTGTTAGTGTGCGTATTTGCGCGGAAATGGGAAACATAGTATAATAAAGCTTATGAAAAGAAGGAAAAGGGGGAGGCTTATGCAGCGGCTGCGCGGGAAGAACCTGCTGCTGGTCGGGTTCACATTGTTTTCCATGTTCTTTGGGGCGGGCAACCTGATCTTCCCGCCCTTCCTCGGCGCGCAGGCGGGTACGAACACCTGGCCGGCCATGGCGGGCTTTATCCTCAGCGCGATCGGCTTTCCGGTGCTGGGCGTGATCGCGGTGGCGAAGGCGGACGGCCTGCGCCGCTTGGCGGGGCGGGTGCATCCGGTCTTTGCGGCGGTGTTCACGCTGCTGGTGTACCTGTCGATCGGGCCGGGGCTTGCCATACCGCGCACGGCGAGCACCTCGTTCGAGATGGT
The DNA here is from genome assembly GCF_032769475.1 of Intestinibacillus sp. NTUH-41-i26. GTDB lineage: Bacteria > Bacillota > Clostridia > Oscillospirales > Butyricicoccaceae > Agathobaculum > Agathobaculum ammoniilyticum. The sequence continues at coordinate 2,968,435 of NZ_CP136477.1, read as the reverse complement.
CGCGCCGCTGGCCGGCGGCGGAGGAAGCGCGTTGCAGGCAGGCTACTCGGCCGTGTTTTTCGCCGTGGCGCTGCTGGTCGCGCTGCGGCCGGAAAAGCTGACCGACCGCCTGGGCAAGCTGCTCTGCCCGACGCTGATCGTGCTGATCGTGGCGCTGTTCCTGGGCTGTGTGGCCAGGCCGGTCGCCGCGCACTACGGCACGCCCGGGGCGGCGTATGCCTCCCTGCCAGCGGTCGAGGGCTTCCTCGGCGGGTATCAGACCATGGACACGATCGCGGCACTCAATTTCGGCGCGGTGATTGCGCTCAACATCCGCGCCAAGGGCATTGAGGAGGAGAAGCAGGTCGTGCGCGGAACGATCCGCGCGGGCTGGGTCGCGGGCGCGCTGCTGCTGGCGATTTATTCCATGCTCGCGCATGTAGGTGCGCTATCTGGAGCGGCGTTCCCCGGCGGCGAAACCGGCGCGGACACGCTGACGCGCATGGTTTCCGCGCTATTCGGCGCGCCGGGCAGCGTGCTGCTGGCGGCGATCTTTGTGATCGCGTGCCTGAACACCTGTATCGGCCTGCTGTCCTGCTGCAGCGAGTATTTCCACGGACTGATGCCGCGCGTCTCTTACCGGATGTGGGTCGTCTTTTTCGCGGCGGTCAGCATGGCCATTTCCAATATCGGGCTGGCGGGCATCCTTAAGCTGTCCACGCCGGTCCTAAACGCGATCTATCCCGCGGCGCTCGCGCTGATCCTGCTGTCGTTCGCACCCGGCCTGCACCGGCGGCGGCTGGTCTATCCGCTCACCATCGGCTTTGTGAGCGTGCAGAGCGTGGCCGCGGCGCTCGCGCAGGCGGGCGTGTCCATCCCGTGCGTCACAGCGCTGCTGGACAAGATACCGCTCGCGCCGCTCGGCTTCGGCTGGGTGCTGCCGGGCTTGGCGGGGCTTCTGCTTGGGCTTCTGCTGTCCGGCCGGCCGGAGGAGGCGTAAAAAATAAAGAGGAGGAGGGGTGGAACGCCCCTCCTCCTCTTTATTCAGAACCCTTTTTCCTTTAGCCCTTTAACCAGCCCGATGTAAAATTCGCGCACATCAAAGCCGGGGATGTCCTCGCGCATCAGATCCACCACATCGCCATGCGACACGCCGCGCCGGCCGGACGCGGAAAGATTGCCGAGGAAATGCCCCCATTCTGCGGAGGAGCGGGCAACCAGCCCGTCGTTTGCCTCGCGGTCGTATTTGCGCACCAGATGCCAGGTCAGGTTGAGGGGGAAGCCCGCGCTCGACGGCTTTTGCATCGTGCTCATCACGCTCTGGTAAAACACGCCCTCCTGGTCGGGCGTTTCGCGGTTAAAGCACAGGCAGTTCTCCCGCGTGAGATCGCGCACGCCGCCGAGGAAATCCGGCGAGGCGTCGCCGAGCGTGCGGAACAGGCCGTTGTACCGGCGCTCCATCCAGGCGATCACGCCTTTCGGCAGGGTGCGTAGCAGCTCCTCCGCGAAGATGCAGCCGCGGTGCGGGGTGTTGACCGTGGTCAGGGACGCGACGTGCGGCGCAAGCCCCAGACGGGTGATCGCGTAGCGGCTGTCCAGTCCGCCCTTGGAGTGGGCGATCAGGTTGACCTTTTCCGCGCCGGTTTCCCGCAGAACGGCCCGCAGGCGTTCCGCCAGCTCGGCGGCGCTCTGCGCCACCGGCAGGGCGGACTGCTGCCCGCCGTAAAAAACGGTCGCGCCGCAGCGGGTCAGTGCCCGCGGGATGCGGCCCCAGTAGTTGACCAGCTGCCAGTCGCGGAAAAAGATGCCGTGAACCAGCACGATCGGGTAGCGCGTTTCACAGTCGCGGTTTTCCGCGTGGACGGCCTCGTTTTCCAGGCGGGAAAGCTCGAAATAATACTCATGCCGCACGGCTTTGAGCACGCGGTAGAACAGGTACAGATTGAAAAGCGGCACCCACCAGCACAGCAGGAGCAGCACCCGCCAGACCACGCGCAAGTGCTTGGAGGTGAGCAGCACGCGGAAAAAGCCGTTGACGAGCAGCGCGCCCACCAGCGGCACGAAAAGCAGCAGGTTCGCGGCGAGGAATACCCAGTCCGGCGCGGCGCCCAGCGCCGGGACCGCGCGGTGCAGCGCGCCCGTCGCCAGAAGAAGCGGGTAAAACGCCATTTCCGCCAGGATCACAAAAAATGCCACAAACAGCAGCTCGTAGCCGCCGAGCAGCGCGCGCAGGCGGTGCGTCGCCCCCTTGGCGCGCCGCGGACGGATATGGAACCAAAGATAGTACGCCAGCAGGCCGAACAGCAGCGGCAGCGTCAGCCAGTCGGGCGGTGGCGCCAGCGTTTCCAGCAGCGCTAGGTTTGCCAGCACGAACACCAGCAGCACCCGCAGAAAGCGTTTGCAGTACTCCATCGATCATCTTTCCCCCTTGCCAGGCCAGTATACCATAAAATGCTGCAGAAAAAAAGCCGGGAGGCCGTAAATGGCCACCCGGCGGCGGGTGCTTCCGCTTACATCAGGTCGAGCAGCTTGTAGCAGCGCGCCTTGGTATAGCTCTGCTTGAAGCTGGCCGCGGCGAGCTGGCCCGCAGTCTCGTCCTCGCTCTGGGCGGCGGCGTTTTCTGCGCCCTTGTCGCGCTCCTCCACCCAGGTCTTATAGCTGGCTTCCTCGGAGGCGTACTGGTCCGCGTTGAGGACGGTCGCCAGATAGTCGTACATCTCGCTGAGCAGGGTGTCCCAAGCCTCGAACGAGGTGGAGGTCAGCTCCAGCTCCTCCTCCGGCGTCGCGGCAGCAGAGATCTTCTGGTCGTTTGCCTCCTGCTCGTCGATGCGGTTGCTGAACATCTGCTTCTGCTGTTCCTGCTTCTGCTGGGTCTCCTCCTGGCGCTGGGCGGCCTCCTGCGCCTCGGTCAGCTGCTTTTGCAGGTCTTCGACCTGCTTTTTCTGGTCGTCGGTCAGGGTGTCGTCCGCGGCGAGCGAATCCAGCTTGCCCGCGGCTGCGTCATATTTCTGATCGCTCAGGTAGCTCTGCGCTTCCTGGATATCCGCGGCGAACTGATTGTCAGCCTGCGCGGTCTGCGCCTTCTGGATCATTTCCTCGATCGCGGCGTACAGCGTGGAATCCGGATCGGTGACGCGGTTCTGCAGCTGCTTGAGCGCGGCGACCGCTTCCGTGTACTGGCCGTTGTCCATGTAATCCTGTGCGTCTTGATAATCGCGCAGAAGCTGGATGGTCGCGTCCAGCGCGGATGGGTCCTTGGCCTCGGCCTGCGCGGCGAGGTAGTATTCGAGCGCTTGGTCGAAATCGCCGCGGTTCATATACTTTTCCGCCAGAGTAAGGTTTTCGTCCGGCTGGCGGGACAGGAAAAACCAGACGCCGCCCCCGATCAGGGCGAGCACCAGGATGACGACCAGGGCGATCACCGCGCCCTTTTTGCCCTTGCTGGGCTTGCGGTAGGGCCGGTAGTCCGGCTCATCGCGGCGCTCAAAGCGCGTGGTGTGCGGGTCGTCCGGCGTACCCGCCGCGCGGCGGACGGGCGGCATGTCGATGGGCGGCAGCTCGTCGGGCGCGGGGGCGCGCGGGTCGGTCGCGCCGAGCGGGTCGGAAGACGCCGCGCCGCCGGCCGAGGGGTGCGCGTCGCGCATGGCGGCGTCAAAGGCCGAGGTGTCGATCGGGCCGTTCAGCTCCTCCGGCAGGGTGGTGAAAACGGCGGTTTCGTCGTTCACGCCGGCCTGCTCGACGGGCGCGCCGCAGAAAGGACAGAATTTGCCCGCGATGGGCAGCTCCTTGCCGCAGTTCTTGCAAAGCATAGGTGGGTTCCTCCTCTGAAACAATACGATTCAATACACTTTAGTATAGCACGGGGAAAAAAGGTTGTAAACCTCCCTCTGCGTTGGACGGTCGGGGCGGGATTGGGTTCCGGCGGGGCGGACGGGAAAAAACGGAAGCCTATCCAGCGGATACCCGCCTCCAGCGGGGCGGGGCATGGGGAGAAATACGGGGGAAATGCGCATTGTAGCGAAACTGAAACCGCGCTTTCGCTTGACAAGCCCGCCGGTCAACCGTAAAATGAAGATATTACGGTTCATACAGGGGGAAGCATTACCTTGAAAAGACGTGTTTTGAGCGGCCTGTTGGCCGCGGTCCTGCTTTTTACGACCGCCTTTGCCGCGGGCGCCGATCCGGTGCCGGAGGAGGAGACCCAACCAGCCGTGCTGACCTATGCGGTCGCGCTGCCCGAAGGCGCGGACGACAGTCGGATGGACGATGAGACAATGGAGCGGGTGCGCGCCGTATTGGAGCGGCGGCTGGCACAGCTCGACCTGGCGCAGGCGGAGGTGTCGTTCTCGGACGATCGGGCGGCGGTCACCGTGACCCTGCCCGTGGACGCACCCGACGAAGGCGTGGCGGAATTCCTTGCCCTGCAAGGCCGGCTTTCCTTCACGGACGCGGACGGGAAAGCATGGCTGACCGGCGCGGACGTATCCGCGGCCGAAGCGGGGCTGTCCGCGTCTGCCGAAGGGGAAGAGGCGCAGACTGCATACATATTGCTGACGCTGACGGATGAGGGACGGCGGGCATATGCCGAAGCGCAGGCCGCATTGGATGCGCGAGAGGATGGCAGCAGCACGCTGTCCGCTGTGCTTGACGGCGCAACCATCGCACAGGCGGCGCCCGGGGAGCAGGAGGGCGGCGACCTGCTGCTGACCGGCGATTTTACCGAGGACGAGGCGAAGCTGCTCGTCGCCCGCATCATGGCGGGCGAGCTACCCGTTGCGCTTACGCTGACGGACGCACCCAGCCAGCCCGCTGTGCCGGAGGAGCCGTCCGAGCCGTCCTTCCCCGATATCGCGGGCCACTGGGCGGCCGCAGAGCTGGAACGCGCGGTCGAGCTGGGGCTGCTCAACGGCGTGGACGGGAAAATGCTGCCTGACAATCCGGTTAAGCGCTCGGAGGCCATCGTCATCCTCAACCGGACGCTCGGCGCGTCGGTGCAGGACGCTACTGCGGGCCTGAAAAACGTGCCGCAGAACGCCTGGTATGCGGCCGATCTGGGAAAAGCGATCCATCTGGGGCTGATCGGCGCGGACGACAGCCGGAATTTCGACGCTGCCGCGACCCGCGCGGAGGCGTTCGTGCTGCTCGCCCGCGCGTTTGCCTATGACAGGGCGGAAGCCGCGTCCGATGTGCTGGACGCCTTTACGGATACCGCCTCCATGACCGCGGAGCAGAAGCAGGCGGCCGCAGCGCTGGTCGCGGCGGGGGTCGTCAACGGCGACACCGAAACCACGCTTGCGCCGTCCGGCGCGCTGACCCGCGCGCAGTTCGTGACCATGCTGCTGCGCATCGTCCCCTACTTCCCGACTGAGGACGCGGACCTGTCCGCGCTGACCGGCGGCGCGCTGCTGACCGGTAGCACGGTCGAGCTGTCCGGCTCCGCGCCGGCGGGCGACCGTGTGTTTGCCTGCGGCACAGAGGAAGTGACGCTCTCGGGCGTGACGGCGGACGGCCGCGTCGTACTCAAGGGCGCGGAGGCGGTCAAGCTGACCGCTTCAAAGGATACCGCGCTGTCCGTCCTTGCCGTCGATCCGGCGGGTACGGCCGAGGTGACGCTGCGGGACGATTCGCACGCGGATACACTGGTAATCGCGGGTACTGGCGGCGCGGTAGCCTGCCAGGGCGAGGCGTCCAACATCGAGATCACCGCCTCGAACCGCACGATCGACCTGTCCGGCATGGAAGCGGACACGCTCACCGTCACCGGCAGCGGCAACACCATCGTGGTGGACGGCGCGGTGCGCGCGGTATCGGTCAACGCAGGCGCGGCGGGCAACACGCTGACCCTGAATAAGAAGGTGGAGACGCTGCTTGTTGCGGGTGTCGGCACTAAGGTAGACGGAAAGGGAAAAGCGGAATCGGTCGATATCCGCGCCGTGGATTGCGAGGTTTCGCTCAGCGCGGACTCCAAGATCGAAAACATCGACACGGGCCTGGCGGGGGTCACAATCGAAATGGACGTGCCGGCTTCGGTCAAGGCGGGCGGTTCGCTGCTGACCAAGGTCAGCTTCACGGGCGTGAGCGAGGAAAAGCTCTGCTCGGCCCAGTGGTATCAGAACGGCCAGCCGCTGGAGGCGTACCGCAACAGCCGGTTCGCGCTGACCGCGGACAAGACTTCCAGCCATACAACCTATTTCACCTTTACCAAGGATATGGAAACCAGCGTAACGATTGGCTTCCGGCTGACCTACGACAACCCTTCCACCGGCGAAACCGAGGAACTGTACGCGGAAAAGACCGTGCCGATCGAGAATTACTCGGACGAATGGTATTACCAGCGGGACGTTAACCGCGTGCTGAATCTGGTGTCCTCCACCTATCGGGGCAACTACACCACGGCCTATGCGGTCAATAACGACTATGAAACCTATGAAAAAGAGGTCTGGGTCAACGCGAAGGGCTATTCGAGCAGCACCAAATACCTGCTCTGGATCAACCGCGCCTACCAGCATGTCAACGTGTTTGAAGGCTCGAAGGGCAACTGGAAGCTGATAAAATCTTTCCTGGTCGGCACGGGCGCGGCCAGCACCCCGACCCCGACCGGCCTGACCACGGTTTCCTACAAGTCCGCGGGAGGCTGGACGACCAGCACCTATACCGTGCGGCCGGTGGTCGGCTTCTATCCGGGAACGGGCTATGCCTTCCATTCGCGCCTGTGCTATCCGGGAACGGATACCGAATATGATTACAGCGCGGGCTATCCGATCTCGCACGGGTGCGTGCGCATGTACAAGAGCGATATCTGGTGGATTTACAACAATATTCCGGTCGGCACGACGGTCGCGATATTCTGACGACGCCGGTAACAGGAAAGCGCCTGCGGGCGCTTTCCTGTTTTTTTCATGCGCCCGCCCTCTCCCTGCGGGCTGGACGAGGAAAGGGTTTTTCTTGGTTCAGCGCGGGAAAGGACGCTGCACAATACGGGCAGGACACTTGCGTGCAAGCATGTTGAACAAGCGGACAAAAGGGATAAAATACGCTTTTGTGGGTTTCAACAAGCGACGGTATTTGACATTTTTGCAGGACAGGAGTAAAATATATGCATAATGAACGATTCAAGCGGAAGGAGCAAGCCCGATATGACGACACAGCCGTCCTTTGTCAACCCAGTGCTTTTGCAGGAGCTCAGCGAGAGCTTCCGCCTGCATAACCAGATCCCGTCGGATCTGTATACCCGCTTCCGCATCAAGCGCGGCCTGCGCAACGCGGACGGCACGGGCGTCCTGGTCGGCGCGAGCCGCCTGGGCAACGTTCACGGCTACATACTCAACGAGGGCGAGCGCGAGCCGATCGAGGGCCGCCTGACCTACCGCGGCTATAATGTGTACGACCTGATCCACGGCCTGGAGCAGGAGGACCGCTTCGGGTTTGAGGAGGTCGGCTACCTGCTGATGTGCGGCGCGCTGCCCACCCGCCGCCAGCTGGACGAATTCCAGCGCTCGATCGGCCTGGAACGCGCGCTGCCCGATAATTTTACCGAGGATATGATTATGCGCGCGCCGAGTCGGGACATTATGAACAAGCTCGCGGGCGCCACGCTCGCGCTTTACTCCTACGACCCCAATCCGGACGAGACGACGGTCGAAAACATCATGCGGCAGGGCATCAGCCTGATGGCCAAGTTTCCGGTTATCATTTCGCATGCGTATCAGGCCAAGCGCCGGTATTTCGACGGGGATTCCATGTTTCTGCATGTACCCGACCCTGACCGCTCCACGGCGGAGAACATTCTGCATCTGGTTCGGCCGAACGGCAAGTATTCGGACGACGAGGCCAAGCTGCTCGACCGCTGCCTGATTCTGCACGCCGAGCATGGCGGCGGCAACAACTCCTCCTTCACTGTGCGTGTCACCTCCTCGTCGGGTACGGATACCTATTCCGCGATCGCGGCGGCGGTTTCCGCGCTCAAGGGGCCGCGGCACGGCGGCGCTAACCTGCGCGTCGTGCGGCAGTTTGAGGAGATGAAAGAAAACATCAGCGACTGGACGGACGAGGGCGCGGTCGCGGACTACCTCTGCAAGATCCTGGACGGGGAAGCGGGCGACGGGTCCGGCCTGATCTACGGTATGGGCCACGCCATCTATACATTGAGCGACCCGCGCGCGGTGGCGCTCAAAAAAGCCGCGCGCCCCCTGGCGGAGAGCAAGGGCTTCAGTCGGGAAATGGATCTGATCGAGTTGGTTGAAAAGCTCACGCCGGCCATTTTCGCGGAGAAAAAAGGCAGCGACAAGCCCATGTGCGCCAATGTGGACATGTATTCCGGCCTGGTGTATAAAATGCTCGGCCTGCCGAAGTCGCTGTATACGCCGCTGTTTGCAACCGCGCGTATCGTCGGCTGGATGGCGCACCGCCTGGAGGAGGTCACCACGGGCGGCAAGATCATCCGTCCGGCTTACAAGCCGCTCTGCAAATCCGTGGTATACAAAAATCTGGACGAACGCGGATAAGGCGATTAAAAAAGCGTGTTTCCCCAAGAGGGAAACACGCTTTTTTCAAATGGATGCGTGGCGGGCGCGGGGGAAAGGGCGCGCTCAGAGCGAAGCCTTCCAAAGCCCGTGCAGGTTGCAGAATTCGTAAACCGCTTCCGCTTTTTCGCCCTCGGCAAGGCGGAACACGGCCTCCGGCGCTCCAGTGTGGTCGAGTACGGCGCGGTGTACGGCCTTATCGGTCACCAGCCAGATGAACGCGATGTGATGCTCCTCGGTCATGGGATGGGTCACCTCGCCGACGCAGGCACGGATCACATCGCCCTCGGCCTTGACGACCGGAACGTGCTTCTCCATGGCGCCGTCGGTCTCGCCGGCCTTGAATTCCTTCATTGGCTCGCCGCAGCAGATCACTGGAACGCCGTGATCCTCGATCTTCTCAATGATGTTGCCGCAGTGCATGCACTTGTAAATTTTTAACTCCATAACGAAACTCCTCCTTTGCGTGTCTATTATGCCACGCGGTCCTGTGTTTACGCGCGCGGGAGGGGAAAAATACCCGCGCCGCGCGCCCGATGAGAGCAGCCGTTTCCGGCGGCCCGCTATAAAAAGCCGGCCAGTGCGTCCGGCTCCTTATCCTGGTGAAGATACCCCTGTCCAGCCGCGTCAATAGCCGCGTCGGCCGTCCAAAACGTCGTCGTGGTAGATCCAGTCGCGCACGCTGATGGTATCGTATGTATCGTTGTCGCGCCGGATGACCACCCGTTCGATACCCGCGTTGATAATCAGGCGCTTGCACATGGTGCAGGAATTGGCGTCGGGCATGATTTCGCCGGTGGACATGTCCCGCCCGACCAGATAGAGCGTCGCGCCGAGCATCTGTTCGCGCGGCGCCGCGATGATGGCGTTGGCCTCGGCATGGACCGAGCGGCAGAACTCGTACCGTTCGCCGCGCGGGATGCCCAGCTTCTGCCGGATGCAGGTGCCGATGTCGATGCAGTTCTCGCGGCCGCGCGGCGCGCCGGTGTAGCCGGTGGAAACGATCACGTCGTTTTTGACGATCACCGCGCCGAAATTGCGCCGCAGGCAGGTGCCGCGCTCGAGCGCGACCTGCGCCATATCCAGATAATAGTTGTCCTTATCCCGCCGGTTCATAACATGCCTCCTGGAATAAATACGGATTCAGCCGGAAAGCACGCCGCCCTCCAGATACAGCCGCCGCGCGGCGCGGGCGGCCGCCGTATGGTCATGCGTGATGAGTACGACCGTGTTGCCCCGCTCATGCAGCCCGTCGAGCAGGGAAAGCACCTCGGCCGCCGCTTCCGGGTCGAGTCCGGCCGTGGGCTCGTCCGCCAGAACGACGCAGGGGCGCGTGACCACCGCGCGCGCGATCGCGACGCGCTGCTGCTGGCCGCCGGAAAGCTGGTTTGGCTTGTGTGCCGTGCGGTGGGACAGGCCGACCGCACGCAGAGCCTCCGCGGCGCGCGCCAGCCGCTCCGGCCGCGCCACGCCCTGCAGGGTGAGCGGCAGGGCGACGTTCTCCAGCGCGGTCATGCCTGGGATGAGCTGGAAGCGCTGGAACACAAAGCCGATCTTCTCGCCGCGCAGGCGGGCGAGTGCCTGCGGCGGCAGGCCGGAAACGTCGGTCCCGCCGAGCAGGTAGCGGCCCTCGGTCAGCGTATCGAGCAGGCCGAGAATGTGCATCAGCGTGGACTTGCCCGAGCCGGACGCGCCGGTGATCGAAACATAGTCGCCGCGCCGGACGGACAGGTTGACGCCGCGCAGCGCGCAAACGCCGCTTCTGTCATATATTTTACTCGCATGGACAAGCTTTAGCAAGGCATTTCCCCCTTTTTCTTTTTTTTATTTTGGGAGGAAAAGCGCAAACTATACGCCGGCGGGACGCAGGGGGACGGAAAAGCCCGCCGGCAGACACGCCGCCGGCGGGCTTTTTTTTCTCTGGCCGGGCGTTACAGCTCCGGCAGGTTCTTTTTCCAGAGGCCGCTCCGGTAAAACCAGAAGGAGATGCCGGTACCCAGTAGCCAGCCGATCGGCCAGGAGAGCCAGATGCCAAGCTCCTGCCAGAACCGGAACAGCAAAACCGAGAAGCCCACGCGCAGGATCAGGTCGGAGAACGTCGTCACCATGAACAGCCGCATGGCGCCCGCGCCGCGCAGCACGCTGTCGCACACGAATTTGACGCATAGCAGGCCGTAGAACGGCGCTACGATAAACAGGAACTGCCGCCCCACGCCGATCACGCCCGACGCGCTGCCCGCGGGGACGAACAGGCCGACGAGCGGGTTGGCCAGCAGCATGTAAAGCGCGGTGAAAATCATCGCGAGGCCGATGGAATAGCAGGCACCCGCCCTAAGTCCGGGCGGGATGCGGTCCAGCCTGCGCGCGCCGATGTTCTGCGCCACATAGCTTGACAGGCCGGAGGAGAACGACATGCAGCAGGTCAGCGCGAACATATTGACCTTGGTTGCGGCGGAAAAGCCCGCGATGACCGTCGCGCCGCACAGGTTGACATAATACTGGATGATGACGTTGCCGACCGAGACAAAGCTCTGCTGGGCGATCGAGGGGATGCCGTAGCCCACCAGCCGGCGCAGCATATCGAACGAAAAAAGCAGGAAATGGCCGCCCGTATCGAACGCATGCACGCGGCGCAGGAGCAACAGGAACGCCAGCACGCCCGCGCAGCCCTGGGCGATGAACGTCGCCCAGGCGACACCTGCGACGCCCCAGTGGAAAACCGCGACAAAAACCAGGTCGAGGATCACGTTGCTCACCGAGGACAGGATCAGCAGGACCAGCGGTGTGCGGCTGTCGCCCATGGCGTTGAAGATGCCCGTACACACATTGTAGAGGAACAGGAACAGCAGGCCGAAAACGTAAACGCGTAGGTAGAGCGCGCCGTCGGAAAAAATATCGGCCGGCGTTTTCAGCGCGTCCATGACCGTGTCCGTTCCCAGTGCGCCGGCCAGCGTCAGCAGCAGCGCGACCGCGGTTGTGGTCAGCAACGCGGTAGAAACCGCGCTTTTCATGCGCACATAGCGCCTGGCGCCGAACAACTGGGAAACCAGTACGCTTGTGCCGATGTTGATGCCGGTCGCCACGGCCATGAAAAGCTGGGTGACCGGATAGCTCGCGCCCACTGCGGCGAGCGCCAGCTCGCCCGCCTGGACGGAAACGGCGAAACGGCCGACAATGACCGAGTCGGCCATCTGGTAGAGCTGCTGGAACGCCACACTGAGAAGAAGCGGCAGCGAGAACCAGAACAGCTTTTGCGAGGGCTTGCCCTCGGTCAGATCAGTAGTCAAAAGGATACACCTTCCAAGGTAGAGAAATGGAATCCCCCGAAATCGGGGGATTCCTGCGTTTTGTTTTCAGTTTTGCGCGCGTTTTTTCTGCTGGGCGGAGATCACAAGAATCGCGCAGAACAGCAGGATCACGCCGACGACCAGGGCGACGAAGCCGTTGCCGCAGAAGCCACCGACCAAATAACCGATGAAGCAGAACACCGCTACCATCAGCGCGTAGGGAATCTGCGTGGAGACGTGGTCGATATGGTTGCACTGCGCGCCCGCCGAGGCAAGGATGGTCGTGTCCGAGATCGGGGAGATGTGGTCGCCGCAGACCGCGCCGGACAGGCAGGCCGCGACTGTCATGACCAGCATGGTGCTGGGTGCGTCGCCGAAGACCGCGACCGCGATCGGGATCAGGATGCCGAACGTACCCCAGGAGGTGCCGGTGGCGAATGCGAGGCCGAGCGCGATCAGGAAGAAGATCGCGGGCATCAGCACGGATACCATGGAATCGCCGTTGACAATCGAGGATACATAGCCGCCGATGTTGAGATAATCCTCCGAGCAGACGCCGGACAGCGTCCACGCTAGCGTCAGGATCATGATGGCAGGCACCATGGCCTTGAAGCCTTCGGTGAACGCCTCGCAGAACTGGCTGAACGTCAGGATCTTGCGCGGGATATACAGCAGGAAGGTGAATATCAGCGTAAAGAACGAGCCGAGTACCAGCGAGGTCGAGGAGGAGCAGTTGGCGAACGCGTCGATGATGTTCGCGCCCTCCAGAATGCCGCCCGTGTACAGCATGGCCGAAATGCACAGGACGATCAGCACACAGATCGGCAGGATCAGGTCGTATACCTTGCCCGTGCCGCCGACCACATGGTTTTCCTCCACGCTGGAAAGCTCGTCCTTCTTATGCTCGGCCTCATATTTACCCATGGGACCGAAGTCGAAGTCCGCCGCCATCAGCCATATCAGGAACATGAGCGTCAGGAGTGCGTACAGGTTCATCGGGATGGTCTGAAGGAACAGTGAGAAGCCGTCCATCGAGCTGGATTCAGGCAGCGAGGAGCCGACCGCGGCGGCCCAGCTGGAGATCGGCGCGATGATGCAGACCGGCGCGGCGGTCGCGTCGATGATGTACGCGAGCTTGGCGCGCGTGATGCGGTACTTGTCCGTGACCGGCCGCATGACCGTGCCGACGGTCAGGCAGTTGAAATAGTCGTCCACAAAAATGAAAACGCCCAAAAACGAAGTTGCGAACGCCGCGCCGCGTCGGGTACGGATGGTCTTGACCGCCCAGTTTCCGTATGCGCGGGAAGCGCCCGATTTTGTGACGAGCGATACCAGTATGCCGAGCAGCACCAGGAAAATACAGATCTCGATATTGTCCCCCAGCTTGCTGCCCATGACCTCAAACGTGGTTTCGACCGCGTGCAGCGGGTTGAAGCCGGTGAGCAGCAGCGCGCCCGAAAGGATACCGATCAGCAGAGACGAATATACTTCCTTGGTGATGAGCGCCAGCGCGATCGCAATGACCGGCGGCAGCAATGTCCAGACGGTGGATGTCAGGTCCATATTCAGTTCCCCCTCATTCTTTTTGCAGGATCCGCAGGCTCCATGCAAGTCTATTTTATTATTCTATATGCATTTCTCTGGCTTGACAAGATGGAATCCGGCATTTACAAAACGGATTGTGTAAATTTGTGCAATCTGTGCGGAAAGAGCGGGGGAGAAAAGGGGGATTTGTCAAATATCCTTCGCACGGCGGTAGCGGCGCCACTCCGCGAGCGCTTCCCGCCGCAGGGCGAACACGCCGACCAGGTTGGGCAGCGCCATCAGCCCGTTGAACGTATCCGAAAGCGCCCAGGCCAGGTCGAGCCGCATCGTGCAGCCGAGAGCAGCCGCGGCGATGAACAGTGCCTTGTAAAGCAGCGCGGACCGGCTGCCGAACAGGTACTCAGCCGCCCGCTGTCCATAATAGGACCAGCCGAGCAGGGTGGAAAACGCGAACAGCACCAGCGATACCGCGACAAAGCCGCCGCCGAGCGGGCCGAACACGGTAGAGAACGCCGCGGCGGTGAGCGCGGCGCCGGTCTGGAGTTGGGCGAGCAGCGGCGTACCCGCGGCAAGGCCGTACTGCGCGGCGTCGTAAACGCCGGAGGTCAGGATGACCAGCGCGGTCACGGTACACATCACGATCGTGTCGAAAAACACCTCGAATACCGCCCACATCCCCTGCTCGCACGGCTCTTTGGCATCCGCCGCAGCATGCACCATGACGGAAGAACCCAAGCCGGCCTCGTTGGAAAACACGCCGCGCGATACGCCGATGCGGATGGCCTGCGCCATGCCGTAGCCCAGCACGCCGCCCGCGCCCGCCTGCCAGTCGAACGCGCAGGCGACGATTTGTCCACAGGCCTGTGGAAGCGCAGCGCGGCCGTGCCACAGCACGGCCAGCGCACCGGCCATATAGAACAGCGCCATAAACGGGACCAGGGCTTCGGTCACGCGGGAGATACGCTTCAGCCCGCCCAGCATGACTGCGCCGAGCAACACGGCGGTCGCCAGACCGGTCGCGGGGGGCGGCACGCGGAACACGTTGGACAGGCCGCTGGCGATCGAGTTGCACTGGCTCATATTGCCGATGCCGAACGAGGCAAGGACGCAGAAAAGCGCGAACGCCGCGGCAAGGAACGGGCTGTGCAGCCCGTTCTTGAGATACAGCATGGGGCCGCCGCGCCAGGCCCCGTCCGGTCCGCGCTCGCGGTACAGCATGCCGAGCGTGTTCTCCGCGAACGCGGTCATCATGCCGAAAAAGGCGGATACCCACATCCAGAACACCGCGCCCGGCCCGCCAATGGTCAGGGCGGTGGCCACGCCCGCGATATTGCCCGTACCGACCGTCGCGGCCAGCGCGGTACACATGGTCGCAAAGGGGGAGACCGCGTTTTTCGAGCTGGTGCGCCGCGCCGCACCGGAAAAGCAGGAGAGCAGCGTCTTGCGCAGCCACAGGCCGGTATAGCGCACCTGGAACAGGCCGGTGCGCACGGTGAAATAGATGCCCGTACCGGTGAGCAGCACCAGCATGGGTACGCCCCATACAAATGCGCGCACCATTTCGTTCATCAGCGCGATTTTGTCAAGCATCATGGAATTCCCCCTTGTTCAGCGTCCATCCTAACTATATGCTTGACTTTCCGGTGAAATCCGCTATAATGGAAAAGCAACTGAAGAACAGACAGTTCGGAACCATCCTGTCTATAAACAAAACTACGGGAAAGGCTTCGATCGAAACGGAGTTCCGGTCGGGGCGGGCTGCGCCGCACAGTGCAGTACGCGGGAAAAGCCCAAGCGCGATTTTGCACGCCGCAAAAACGGCATGCAGAACCGTTGCCTTGTATCAAAAATCAGGCGCACGTCCTGGCTTTTGATGAAAATTTGTATGCTGCGCAAATATGCAAATTTTCTGTCGGATATGCGCCTTGCGGCGCGGTGATGGTGTACCGTTACGGTGCGCCTTATTTTTTTGCAAAAGGGAGGGGGATCGGTGGAACTGACCCGCTATTCGGTGATCGAGGGCAAGAACCCGCGCGAGATCGTGCTGCTGCGCGGCCGCGGCTGCGCGTGGCGGCGCTGCAAGTTCTGCGATTACCATTTGGACGCATCGCGCGATGAGCAGGCCAATCTTGCGCTCAACCGGAAGGCATTGTCTCAGGTCATGGGTGTGTTCGGCCGGCTGGAGGCAATCAACTCCGGCTCATTCGCGGAGCTGGACGAATCCACTGTGCGCGAGATCGAGCGCGTCTGCCGCGAAAAAGGCGTCCGCGACCTGCACATCGAGAGCCATTGGCTGTTCCGAAGGACGCTTCCCGCCCTGCGCGCGCGGTTTTCAGCGCAGGGCGTGCGGCTGCACGTCAAGATCGGTGTCGAGACGTTCGACGCGGACTACCGCGAGCGCGTGCTGGACAAGGGCATCGATGCGGCCGATCCCGCTGAAATCGCGGCCGATTTCGATGACTGCTGCCTGCTGTTCGGCCTGGCCGGACAGACCGCGGAGAGCATGGCGCGCGATATCCGCACGGGCCTTGCCTATTTCGACCGAGTATGCGTCAACATCATGGTTCCGAACACCACGTCTGTCAAGCCGGATCAGGCGGCACGGGACGCCTTTATCCATCAGGTGTATCCGCTCTATCGGGATGAGCCCCGCGTGGACATCCTGCTGGACAACACGGACTTTGGTGTAGGAGAACTGGAATGACAAATGAAATTTTACTGGCGGTTTCGCTCGTTGTGCTGTATGGGACGGTGCTTCTGTGGTTTTACCTGTTCGGTACGGGCGGGATGATGGCGTTCACGGTGTTTGCGACGATCGCGGCAAACATCGAGGTGATGATTTTGGTGGATGCGTTCGGCATGGAGATGACGCTCGGCAACATCCTGTTCGCAACGACGTTCCTTGTGACCGATATCCTGAGCGAGGTCGCGGGGAAAAAGACCGCGCAGCGTGCGGTTTGGGCGGGCATCGCGGCAAACGTGCTGTTTATCCTCGTCTCGCAGTCCTGGCTGCTGTATGCGCCGTCGGTGAACGACTGGGCGCAGGAGCCGATGCGGGCGGTGTTTTCCAATACGCCGCGCATGATGCTTTCCTCGCTTGCGGTATACGCGGTCGCGCAGATCTTCGACGTCTGGCTTTACCATAAATGGTGGGCCTTTACTGAAAAGCGCACGGGCGACCACCGCGCGTTCCTCTGGCTGCGCAACAATGGTTCGACGCTGGTTTCCCAGCTCGTCAACACGGTTCTGTTTACCGCGCTGGCATTCTGGGGAACGTATGACATGCCGACGCTGCTGTCAGTCGCGCTGTCGAGCTATGTAATCTTTATTTTTACCTCGCTGCTGGATACGCCGGTCGTATACGCGGCGCGGCGGCTGTATGAGAAAAAAATGGGCCGCGCGGCGCAGGAGGATTGACTGGTTTGCGTTTCCGCTTTGGCGAAAGCGGGGGAAGCTGCGCCTGCGCGGCGCGGGCGGACAAGAGGGGAGAAACCAACGGTTTCTCCCCTCTTGCCAATCACCCCTTTTCCCTGATGCACAGGCCGGAGGCCGGAACGGCTGCGCCGTTCCTATTTCTGACCAGGACCGCTCCGAAAAAATACGGGGGCTGTTGCGGGAGCTCTGTTCGCGCGGAGGTTAGAACGGGACAGCGGGAAAACGGATGCCGCCTGTCCGAAACGGTCTATGCGCGCGTAACAGCGCGCGCGGGAGGGGGAAAGCCGCCGCCATCCTGCCCCCTGGGGTGGAAGCCGTTGTGCTTACCGTGATATAGCAAATGGGCGGCAGATGGAACGCGCGACCCACCTTGCGCGCGGAGCGCGCCCTTATTTGCGGGAGCAAATGCCGTAAACCGGCCTTGCGGAAGCGCCAAAGCCCTGCAGCCGCGAAAAAAGGAAAGCAGGGAATTCAAAAGGGGAGGAAAACCCATGCGGGTTGTCCTCCCCTTTTGCCCCCGCGCCGGGCGGCGCACCGTCCCCGTTGCCGAGGGGATATAAAGCGGTCAATACTTCCGGCGGTGTTTCTCTCGAACGGCATCCTCCCGCGCCATAGCGAGACAGAGCCGGAGCATCCCGCGCCAGAAGCGCTGCGGGTCGTCCCGTTCCAAGCGCTGGAGGTAGTCTTTATCATGGCGGTGTTTTAGAGCAAAAAATTTTTCATTCATCATATATCACTCAAACAATATATACATAATAGTATATTATAAATAATGAATTGTCAATTTGATTATTTATAATTAATGTATATATCAGGTGATATAAATGAATTCTATCAGATTGACAGTCCGTGAGGCTATGGAATCAAACGGATTGAATCGTTACAAAGTTAATAAATTAACGGGAATCCCGTATCAGACATTGGATAGATACTTTAAGAATGAAGTGGCGCGGTATGACAGTGATGTATTACTGAAACTGTGCGTCGCCCTCGACTGCGGCATCGAAGACCTGATCGAAGTCGTCCGCTGAACCGGACGTAAAAAGCACGGATGGAAAAGCCATCCGTGCTTTTTTATGCTCTGCGGCGGGAGACGCGCAGCTTTTTCCACAGCATCGCGGCTTCACGCGCGGTCAGGAAATCCCCGCCGCCGAAATACCGCGCGTCGAGCGCGTCCGACAGGAACCGCAGCTCCCCTTCGCAGTCGGGATAGAGCGCGTTCATGCGCATAAGGAACTGGCGGCAGGTTTCGCCCTCCTGCCGGCCGAGCCGCCTGCGGCGCGCCTGCCGCTGGATGCGGTGCAGCACGCCGGGCGCGGTGTTGCGCTCGGTCACATACCGCATTGCAAACCGTATCCGCGTCTGCAGCCGCGCCCAAAGCCCGCGCAGCAGCGCGGACAGGCGCGGCCGCTCGCGCTGGACGCCCAGCTCGCCGCGCATCCCGCCCACCGTCAGGCGCAGTCTGCCGCGGCGCAGCAGCAGGATCAGCGCGGCCGCCAGCCCGACGATAATCAGCACGAGCAGCGCGTACAGCATCAGCTCGGAAAACCGCGCGGCCTGCTCGGACTGCTCGGCGGTCACGTTGCCGGGTAGGGGCGTTCCCTCCAGCGTGCCGGACTCATCCGGCGTGAAGTGGGACAGGAGCCACAGGAAAAACGCGTTGAACGCGTGGTACAGGCGGGAAACGAGCGCCCGCAGGAGCGCCCAGCCGCCCAGCAACACGGATTTGATCTGTCCGCTCAGCGTCAGGATCACACCGCCGGCAATCAGCGCCATGCCACCCACGGCGGCCAGCAGGATCGCCGCGCCGCGCCCGCCCGCATGGGAAGCGGAACGCCCGCCTGCCGAGCGGCGCGCGACCGCGGCCGCCATCGTCAGCACGGCGGCCAGCAGCAGCGGCAGCAGAGGGCGCATCGGCCGTCCCGTCAGCGAATAGTAGGCCAGACCGATGAACAGGAGTACGATGTTTCCATCCAGATGCGAGATCAGGCGCTCGGGCGTGACCGGACGAAGCAGGGTGCCATAGCTGATATAATAGCAGCTCAGCCACATGATGACTGCGAACAGGATGCCCATGGTCGAGGAAAAGCGGCCGTAGACCGCGAAGGATACCGTGGCCTGCGCCGCGAAAAACAGCGCCGTGACCAGCGCAAGGCGGCGCACCGGCTGCGCGCGCCGCAGCAGGCGACTGAGGCAGAAATGATACGCCAGCAGGAAGCAGGCCCATACGGGCAGGCAGGCCGAGGTGAACGAGCCGGTCTCGACCTGTGAGAAAAAGCCGAAAACAAACGACAGCGAGGCGATGGTGGAAAACAGCACCGCCGCGCCGAACAGGGGGGAGCGCCCGTTCATACCGCCGCCCCCTTTGCCAGCCGCCGCAGCGGCACAACACGCAGGTCAGGGGCGGCGGACGAGGCGACGCCCGCGGCGGCAAATACGGTCACACGCGTCGCACCCAACCGGCCGACCAGCCCATGCACGGGTCCGTCCGGCGCGCAGGTGATCAGATAGACGCGGCCGGCCTCGGACGCGGCGGTCAGGACGGCGCGCTCGTCAAAGCGGGAGGGCGCGCACTGTTCCAGCCGGTCGCCGTTTTCCGCGAACAGATGCTGCGCCAGGCAGTCGTAGCCCGCGAGCAGGCCGAGCAGCTCAGCGGCGGAACGGCCCTCGACCGGCGGCAGGGTAACGGCCGAATACCGGCGGGAGGCGGGCAGCGCAAGCCCGCAGGTCACGCCGCGCCGGAACAGCCGCGCGATGACCGAGCCGAGGAGCTCAAGCGCTTGCTCCAGCTCGGCATAATCCGTGGACAGGCCGCAGAACGATTCCCCGTCCAGCACGAACAGCGCGGAAAGGGGCTGGATGGTTTCGTAAAAGTTGACCTTAAGCTCCTGCGTGCGCGCCGCCATGCGCCAGTTGATGCGCTTCCAGCTGTCACTCGGCTGGTAGGGGCGCAGGCCGCGCAGCACGGCCATATCCTCCTGATAGCCGGCCGAGCCGGCCGACTGCCGCCACTGTTCCTGCAGGAACAGTGAAATATCGACCGGCACGCTGCGCGGGTAAACCAGTACTTGGGGAAGCTTGCTCGGCGGGCAGGGGGCCTCGACCTGGGACAGCCCGAAGCCGTCGCCCGAACGGAGCATCAGCCGGTCCATGCGGTAGACGCCGCGCCGCCGCGCAGTCCACACGCTGCGCAGGGTGAGCGTTTCGTGGCCCATTACGAATGAAAAGGTGCGGCGATAGGCGTCGGGGGCGGGGCGGTCCGCTGTGTCCGGCGTGGATTCCCGCCCCTGCGCTTCGCCGGAAAGGCAGGCGTACCGCTCGAAGGTCTCGTCAGGCGTGAGGCAGTCGCGCTCGGGAATTCCCTGGGACAACTCCAGCCAGATCAACGGCAGAAGCTTGTCGTTTTTGACTGTGTAGGAGAACGTGGTCTCCATGTCCGGATACAGGCGGGTGCGGGAGCAGTCAACCTCCAGCGTGACATGCCGGATCGACCGCGCGCCCCACAAAAACGCCGCGCCGGACAGCAGGAACAGGAACGCGAAGGCCGCGGACAGCACGAGCAGGTCCCCGACCGCGGCGGCTACGCACAGGATAAGCCACAGCGCGACCGCGGGCAGGGAAACGAGTATGCTGGACGCGCGCCCGAACTGTAGGCGCTTATTCATCGTAAATACCGCTCTGGGCGGGCGGCACGGGTACGCTTTCGAGCAGCTCCGCGACCACGGTCTCGCCCGTCCGTCCGGCGAGCTGGGCCTCGCTTTCGAGCAGCAGGCGGTGCGGCAGGACAAAGCGGGCGAGGTACTGCACGTCGTCCGGCGTGACGAACGCGCGCCCGCGCATGGCGGCCCAGGCTTTGGCTACGCGGAACAGTGCGCGAGAGGCGCGGGGGCTGGCACCCATGGCGACGCCGGGGCAGCCGCGCGTCGCGGCGACGAGCGCGACGATGTACTCCGTAACCGCGTCCGACACCTGTATATTCTGAAGCGAGGCGCGCAGCGCGAGGATCTCCTCTGGTCCGGTGACCGCCCGCACCTGGTCGAACGGCATGGCGTCGCCCAGGTTGCGCAGCATCTGGGCCTCCTCGGCCGCGTCCGGATAGCCCATGGACAGGCGCATCAGGAAGCGGTCCATCTGTGCGGCGGGCAGGCGGAACGTGCTTTCGGATTCCACCGGATTCTGGGTGGCCAGCACGAAGAACGGCGCGGGCAGGGGCAACGTTTCGCCGTCAATGGTGACGTGCTGCTCCTCCATGGCCTCGAGCAGCGCGGACTGGGTGCGCGGCACGGCGCGGTTGATCTCGTCCGCGAGCAGGATGTGTGTGAACACCGGTCCGCGCAGCAGCCGGAATTCGCCGGTGCGCTGGTCGAAGATGTTCATGCCCGTGATGTCCGAGGGCAGCAGGTCGGGGACGAACTGCACACGGCGCGACGCGCAGCCGGACGCGAGCGAGAGGGTCTTGACGAGCGTGGTCTTGCCGACGCCGGGCATGTCGTCGAGCAGGATATGCCCGCCGGCGAGCAGCGCCGCAATGATCAGCTCGATGCGGTCGTGCTTGCCGAGGATGATTTTTTCGGTTTCCGCAGCCAATTTTGCTGCAAATGCAGAGATTTCCATAGTTGTTCCTTTCCAGCCTTGTTTCGTTCAGATTGCCGCAATAAAAAAGCCTGCCTGCGTGGGATAACGGGATATCGTATTCTATCATAAAGCGGGGGGAAAGTAAATCAGCCGCGCCCGCCCTCTTGACAGCAGCTCGTCAACGGCGGTATAACTGAAAGATAAGGGAAAAGCCGTTGTCTGGAAACGGCAGGGGGAATGGGGAAATGGATATGTTCTGGTCGCTTGCTGGGGAAGTCGGGAAGCTGTTCCTGATGATGCTCATCGGCTTTGTGGTTTACCGCCTGGGCATCATCACGGTGGAGGAAAGCAAAATCCTTTCCAAGATGATGCTGTACATCGTGTTGCCAGCGGTCGTGCTGCATTCGTTCATGGTCGAGTTCACGCCGGATAAGACCAGGGGGCTGCTCCTGTCCTATGCGGCGGCGCTGGGCGTCAGCCTGGTGCTGGTGGCCGCCGTCACGCTGCTCAAGCGCCCGCTGCATCTGACGCCGGTGGAGTCGATGTCGGTCATCTATTTCAACACCGGCATCGCCGTGCCGATTGTGGGCGCCGCGATCGGCCAGGAGTGGGTGGTGTATGCCACGGCGATGATCTGCGTGCATACGTTCCTGGTGTGGACGCACTGTAAGTTCACCCTGTCCGGCGAGCGCACCGTAAGCTGGAAAAAGCTGTTCCTCAATCCCAACATGATCTCCATGCTGATTGGCATCGCGCTGTTTACGCTGCAGCTTCCAGTGCCTGCGGTGGTCAGCGGAACGGTGGAGGGAATGGCCGACCTGTTCGGCCCGCTCAGCATGGTCGTGACGGGCATTTTGATCGGCAGCCTGAGCTGGGAAAGGGTGCGGTCGTACCGCAGGCTTCCCCTTGTGGTCGGGCTGCGAATGGTCGCCTGCCCGCTGGCCGCGCTTCTGCTGGTCAAGGCGCTGCATCTGGCGCAGATGGCGCCGGACGGCTCGCTGATCCTGACCGCCGCGCTCTTGTCCGTAGCTACGAATTCAGGCAGTACGATCACTCAGATGGTGCAGGTCTACGGCGGGGACGCGGAGTATTCCAGCGTGATCTGTGCGGTGACGTCGCTCCTGAGCATGGCGGCGCTGCCGCTGTTCGGGCAGATGGTCCGGATACTGTAGGGAAAAGCCGGCAGGCGCCGCGGGTATGCCCGCGGCGCTGATTTTACGCCTCCGCGGGCGGCATCTGCCCGATCTGCTGCCGCAGGCGGCGCATCTCCGGCACGATGAAGAACGCGACGATCGCGGCAGAGGCCGCATCCGCGATGGGGGCGGAATACAGGATGCCGTCCAGGCCGAAGAACAGCGGCAGGATCAGGATGAGCGGGATCAGCAGCAGGAGCTGGCGCAGCATGGACAGCACGGATGCTTTAAGCGGCTGGCCGGTGGCCTGGAAATAGTTGGTGGATACGATCTGGAAGCCTGCGCAGAAGATGCTGAACAGGTAGATGCGCAGACATTTGACCGCAAAATCCGTGAACGCGGCGTTTTCCTTGCCGAAAATGCCCACAATCGTCTCAGGAAACAACTGGCAGAGCAGCCAGCAGAACGCAATCAGACCTGTGGCGAATGTGACCGCAAGCAGATAGGTGCGGCGGATGCGGGCAAAGTTTTTCGCACCCCGATTGAAGCCGAGGATGGGCTGCGCGCCGATCCCCACGCCGATGCCGAACGCGGCCATAATCATGGCGATCTTCATCACGATGCCCATGGCGCTCAGCGCCACGTCGCCGCCGATGGCGCTCTGGTCGCCGTAATGCACCAGGGAATTATTCATCACAACCTGCATGATGCAGCCGACCGACTGCGTGATGCCGGAGGAGACGCCAAGCGCCATCGCGCGGCGCACCAGATACCAGTCCGGCCGGCGGTAGGCGCGGCGCAGGCGCATGTGGCGCGGGTTGCCGCGGCTCGGCCGCAGGAAATACAGGGTCAGTACAACGGCGGAGATGATCTGCGAGGTGATCGTGGCAATCGCCGCGCCCTTGACGCCCCAGTGCAGGACGAATATGTAGATGGGATCGAGGATCGTATTCAGGAAAGCGCCGATCATCATACCGTACATGGACATGCGCGGATGGCCGTCCGTGCGCGCCAGGTTGGACAGCACGACCGAAACCATGTTAAAGGGCGTGCCGAGCAGGATGATCGAGGTGTAGTCAAGCGCGTAAGGCAGGATGGAATCGGTCGCGCCGAACGCGCGCAGCAGGGGGCGCAGGAAGAGCAGGCCGAGGACCATCAGCACGACGCTGAGCAGGATGGAAAAGGAGAACGCGGTGTTGAGCGTACGCTCGGCTTCCTCCTCGTTCTTTTCCCCCAGACGGATGGCCGCGTGCGCGCTGCTGCCCGCGCCGATCAGGGTGGAGAATGCCAGCAGGATGGTCATGACCGGAAAAGCGACCGTTGTCGCGGCGTTGCCCAGATAGCCGACACCCTGCCCGATGAAGATTTGGTCCACGATGTTGTAAATCGAGTTGATCAGGCAGGAGACGATGGCGGGAAGGGAGAAGGTCACCAGCAGCCGGCCGACCGGCTTGCAGCCGAGCGGGTTCTGGGGAACGGAGGCGTTCGGTTCAGCCCGCAGGGTCTGCATGGGGCAGCTCTCCTTTCCGGCCGGCGATTTCCTTCAGTGTGCTGCAGGAATGTTCCGACATGGCGCGCAGGGCGGCCAGCAGGCGCTCGCGCTCGGCTTCCCCCAGCCCGCTGGTGAGCGACGCGGTCCAGTAATCCCGCACCGTGTACACGCGCTCGACAAGGGCGCGCCCCTTGTCGGTCAGGTGGAGATGGTGGACGCGCTTATCCTGCTCGTCGGGCGTGGCGTAAACATATCCCTCCCCGCCGAGCTTTTGGACTGCGCGCGTCACCGTACCCTTGTCAAAGCCGCCGAAACGCGCGAGGTCGAGCAGGCTGACGCCGTCCTGCTCGAAAATACACAGCAGGAAGAATTGCTGCCCGCCGCCGATATTATCCCGCTCCAGCGCCAGGTCGAAATACCGCTGGGTGTTGCGCTGCAGCAGGGATATGTACCGCAGCACAGTGATTGGTTGATGCTTCATCATGTTCATTCCTCAAATAGTTGATTGCGCAATAATTATCGCAGTATTATCGTACACCTTATCGGTTGCGCTGTCAACTATAAGGGGGCTAGAAAAGGGACGCGGGCAGGGGATTACTGTCCGCGTCCCTGCAGGGCTTAACGGGAGGACCGGAGGCTTTTGCAAAGCTGAATTACCAGCGTGGGCAGGAACGCGAGCAGCGCGGCCGCGCCGAGCTGTCCCACGGTGAACGGCGCGACCTGGAACAGTCCCTGCAGGCCGGGATCAGCAGCACGGCGGCCAGCAGCGCGACACCCGCAGCAAAGGCGCACAGGCTCGCCTTGTTGGTCAGCAGGCCGAGACGGAAGAGCGGCAGACTGCCGCGGCAGTTAAAGCCGTGGAACAGGCGCGCGAGCGTCAGGGTGGCGAACGCGAGCGTCATGGCAAGGCCGTCGCCGCCGGCGCGCAGGCCGATGAAATACGCGGCCATAGCGGCGCAGGCGATGAGCGCACCGTAAAGAAAGATGCGCAGCAGCAGGTCGCGGGTGAGGATCGGTTCCCCAGGGTCGCGGGGCTTCTGGTCCAGCAGATCGCCGGACGCCGGCTCCACGCCGATCGCAATTGCGGGCAGAGAGTCGGTCAGCAGGTTGATGAACAGCAGGTGGACGGGCGCGAACGGCACGGGTAGCGCGAGGATCGAGGTGAAAAGCACGCACAGGATGCCCGCCATGTTGCCCGAGAGCAGGAAATTGATCGCGTTTTTGATGTTGGTGTATACGCTGCGGCCGTTGACGACCGCGCCCACAATCGTGGCGAAATTGTCGTCGGCCAGGATCATGGAGGCCGCGTCCTTGGAAACCTCGGTACCCGTGATGCCCATGGCCACGCCGATGTCGGCGGCCTTGAGGGCGGGCGCGTCGTTGACGCCGTCGCCTGTCATGGAAACAATGCGTCCTTTGCGCTGCCAGGCCTCGACAATGCGGATCTTATGCTCGGGGGAGACGCGCGCGTAGACCGAAACGCGCGCCAGCCGCTCGTCCAGGGCGCTGTCGTCCAGCTCATCCAGCTCAACGCCGGAAAGCGCCTCGTCTCCGTCGCGGAAAATGCCGATCTGCCGCGCGATCGCGGTGGCCGTGACCTTGTGGTCGCCTGTGATCATGATGGTGCGCACGCCGCCGCGCGCCGCGTCCGCGACCGCGCGCACCGCCTCGGGGCGCGGCGGGTCGATCATGGAAACCAGGCCGATAAACGTAAAGCCGTGTTCGTCCGCCAGCGTCAGCCCGCGCACGGCGTCGAGCGTCCGGCTGGCAAACGCCAGCACGCGCAGCCCCTCCTGCGACAGCTCGAGGTTGACCGCCGCGATCCGTGCCTTCCATTCCTCCGTCATGGGAACCGGACCGGCGGAGGTGAGGACATAGTCCGACCGGTCGAGCAGCACGTCGATCGCGCCCTTGGTATATAAGGTGGGTACGCCCTCAATATCGTGCAGCGTGCTCATCAGCTTGCGGTCGGAGTCGAACGCAAGCTCGGCCAGGCGTGGGTGCTGCTTCCGGTAGGCGCTTTCGTCCACGCCGAGGCGGTCGCCGATCATGACCAGTGCGACCTCGGTTGGGTCGCCGATCGCCTCGCCAGTCTGCTCGTCGGTGGTGGCGTCGCTGGCGAGCAGGGCGGCCTTGAGCAGCAGGCGCTGCACGTCGTTGGCAAGGTCGAGGTGCGATTCGTCCAGCAGCATGTCGTCCGCGTAGATCTTCTGCGGGGTCATCTTGTTCTGGGTCAGCGTGCCGGTTTTATCCGAGCAGATCACGGATACCGCGCCCAGCGTTTCCACCGCCTTAAGCTCCTTGATAATGGCGTTCTGCCGGGCCATCTTCTGTGTACCCATGGCCTGAACGATGGTCACGATCGAGCTGAGCGCCTCGGGAATCGCGGCCACGGCCAGCGCGACCGCGAACATCAGCGAATCCAGCACCGCCTGAAAGCCCCAGCTGCCCGCGTGGTACAGCGAAAGCGCGAACACGCCCGCACAGATCGCCAGGATGATGCCGGCCAGACGGCGGCTGAAGTCGTCCAAGCTGCGCTGCAGCGGGGTCTTGCGCTCACGGGTCTGGTTCATCAGGGCGGCGATGCGGCCCAGTTCGGTCTGCATGCCGGTCGCGGTGACGACCATGACCGCGCGGCCATAGGTCGCCAGCGAGCCGGAGAACACCATGTTTTTCTGGTCGCCGAGCGCGACCTTGCCGCCGGCAAGCGGGTCGGCGGTCTTTTCCACGCCCTCGCTTTCGCCGGTCAGCGAGCTTTCGTTGACCTTGAGCGAAAAATTCTCCAGAATGCGCCCGTCCGCGACGATCATATCGCCGGCCTCCACCTCCACGATATCGCCGGGAACGACCTCGGCGGAGGGGACGACCAGCCGCGCGCCGCCGCGTACGACCTTGGCCGAGGGCGAGGACATGGCCTTGAGGCTTTGCAGAGACTTTTCCGCCTTGCAGTGCTGGACCGTGCCGAGCACGGCGTTCAGAAGCAGCACGGCGAAAATGACGATCGTGCTCTCCGCATTGCCGGACAGCATGGAGATCACAGCCGCCGCGAGCAGGATAACGACCAACAGGTCCTTAAACTGGGAGAAAAACACCTGCAGGACGGATTTACCGCGCTCTTCCGCAAGGGTGTTGCGTCCGTACCGCGCAAGGCGCGCGGCGGCCTCGGCGGGGGAAAGGCCGGCGCGGTCGCTGTCCATATCGCTGAGCGCCTGCGCGGCTGTGCGGTCATAGAAAACAGGTTGCATGTAGCCAAAACTCCTTTTTGTCAAAAAAGTGGGGATGCGGCGGGGGATGGGATAGTTTGCCGCCGGCGGCCGGTTTTTATCTGCGGCGGATCCTGACGCAAATAAAAAAGACTTTTGAGTAAGCGCTTCGCGGTGTGGAAGCGCTTACTCAAAAGTCTTGTGACCGGCCGTGCCGGCGTCCGCCGCCAGACCGGAAATCCGGACGGGATGTTGACAGCGGAACTTATCCTACTCCCTTTTGAGGATGTAACCATTATAGGGGAGGCGCGCGCGTTTGTCAAGAGGAGCTTGCTGCCGTGCCCTGTAGGAAAAAGCGGCGGCGGGGGAGAAAGCGCGCTTTCTTCCCCCGCCGCCCCGCCTCAGCCGATCATATGGCCGACGCCCTTCGCCGCCTTGTGCATTGCATGCTCGGCCTTGTTTGCCGCATGCTGAGCGCTCCGGCGTACCGAGGGGTTCATCATCGCGCCCGCCGCGACCATAGAGACGACCGCACCCGCCACCGCGCCGGTCGCAATGCCGGAAATGAAGGGAGATACACGCATAAAAGTCCGCCGCCTTTCATAATTTGATTTGCTTCGGTGCTGCAAGCATAGTATGTCCGGAATGTGCGCAGACTTGCATGTGTGCGGCGGCAACAAAAATTGCATAAAAAAACAAATTTGTTTTGGAGCTTCGACTGTTTACAAAACCCGCGGCATACGATATAATATATCCAACAATCCGCCTTTAAGGCGCGGCCCGTGAGCCGCCAAGGCAGAAAACAGTGCGTACGCTGTCGGCCGCAGAGTGGGGGACAGGTGTAGCTTGGTACGGCTTTCTGCTTGTGGCGCAGGAGGCTGTTTTTTTACCATTTTTTGAGGGGAGGCCGCAGGATGGCCGGGCAGAAGGCCGTAATTATGGACGCGGACGGCGTGCGCCGCGCGCTGACCCGCATTGCGTTTGAGATCATCGAAAAAAACAAGGGCGCGGAGGACCTGCTGCTCGCCGGGGTGAAAACGCGCGGCGTGTTCCTGGCGCAGCGCATCGCCGCCAAGCTCGGCGAGGTGGAGGGCAAGGCGCCGCCTGTACTCGAGCTGGACGTCACCCCCTGGCGGGACGATAAGCCGCGCGCGGACGGGCCGTTGCCGCCGCCCGATCCTCGCATCGGCGGCGCGACCGTGGTGCTGGTGGACGACGTGCTGTACACTGGCCGCACCGTGCGCGCCGCGATCGAGGCCGTGTCGCACTGCGGGCGCGCGGGCCGCATCCAGCTCGCCGTGCTGGTGGACCGCGGCCACCGCGAGCTTCCCATCCGGCCGGACTATATCGGCAAAAACCTGCCCACCGCGCGGGGCGAGCGCGTATGCGTCCGCCTGACCGAGGTGGACGGGGAGGACAACGTTGTGATCCTGGGCAGTGAGTAGAATAACCGCCATGCAGCGATAGAAAGGAAGAACATCTATGTCGATCCAAACATTAGTAGAAAAGATCAAGGAAAAAGGCAACCCCACCGTCGCGGGGCTGGACGCCCGCCTGGAATACATCCCGCAGCATATCGCGGGCCGCAACATGATGCTGCACGGCGAAACGCTGCGCGCAGCGGCGGAGAGCATGGTCGCCTTCAACTGCGGCCTGATTGACGCGCTGTGCGATATTGTACCCGCAGTCAAGCCGCAGGCGGCGTATTACGAGCTTTTAGGCTCGTACGGCGCGATGGCTCTCAAAGAAACCATCGACTACGCGCACGCCAAGGGCATGTACGTCATCGGCGACATCAAGCGCAACGATATCGGCGCGACCGCGACCGCGTATGCCGAGGCCTACCTCGGCAAGACCCGCGTGGGCGACACCGAGATCGCGCCCTACGGCTGCGACAGCGTGACCGTCAACGGATATCTGGGCACGGATGGTGTCGAGCCTTTCCTCAAGGAGTGCCGCGAGCGGGATAAGAGCTTGTTCCTGCTGGTCAAGACCTCCAACCCCTCCTCGGGCGAGCTGCAGAACCGTGATATGGAGGGCAAGCCGCTTTACGCCCGCATGGCTGAGATGGTGGCCAAGTGGGGCGAGGGGTTGGACACCCCTTGCGGCTACAACCAAGTCGGCGCGGTGGTCGGCGCGACCTGGCCGGAGGAGCAGAAGATCATCCGCGGCCTGCTGCCCAGGAGCTATTTCCTAGTGCCGGGTTACGGCGCGCAAGGCGCGACCGCTAAGGACATTGCAAACGCCTTTAACGACGATGGGCTGGGCGCGATCGTCAACTCCTCGCGCGGCATCATGTGCGCGTGGAAAAAGACCGGCAGAAACGGCGAGGACTACAAGGAAGCCGCCCGTGCGGAGGCCATCCGCATGCGGGATGAGATCGTCGCGGCGATTCGATAAAATCTTATAGGGGGTATCCAATACCACCCTATAATATACGGAAGCCGGTTCCGGAGAAAACGGCTTCCGATACCCCAGGACGCGGCCCAAGGCCGCAAGGTCGGGGTGTCAAAAGTCCGGCAGAGCTGGACTTTTGATGACGCAAGCGCGGCTTGCGTCTGGATTGAATGGAAATTCTGTGAATTTCAAAATGGGAGCGTGGAGATACAAGAATGAAAAAAGCGTATTTACTGCTCGCGGATGGCACCCTGTTCGAGGGGTATTCCGTCGGCTACGAGGGACAGAGCATCGGCGAGGTCGTTTTCAACACCGGCATGGCCGGCTATCAGGAGGTGCTGACCGACCCCTCCTACTACGGCCAGGTCGTCACCATGACCTACCCGCTGATCGGCAACTACGGCATCAATTTTGAGGATTACGAGTCCCGCAAGAGCTGGGTCTCGGGCTTTATCATGCGCGAGATCGCGGAGCATCCCTCCAACTGGCGCTGCCGCCTGACGCTGGACGAATACCTCAAGGAGCAGAAGGTCGTCGGCCTGGCGGGTATCGACACCCGCCGCTTGACCCGCAAGCTGCGCGGCGAGGGCGTCATGAACGGCGTGATCTACACCGAGGGCTTCGAGCCGGACGAGCAGGCCGTCGCGGCGATGAAGGCTTATGTCGTCAAAGACGCGGTGAGGGCTGTAACCTGTGAGGAAAGCCGCACCTATCCCGCCGAGGGTGAGCAGAAGTACCGTATCGCGCTGTACGACTACGGCGTGAAGTACAATATCGAGCGCGAGCTGCAAAAGCGTGGCTGCGAGGTCGTCACCATTCCGGCGCTCACCCCGCCCGAGGAGGTCGTGGGCAGGTTTGACGGCGTGATGCTCTCCAACGGCCCCGGGGATCCCGCGGAAAACGTTGAGATTATCGCTAACCTGAAAAAGCTTCTGGAAAGCAATATCCCGATCTTCGGCATCTGCCTGGGCCACCAGCTTTTGAGCCTGGCCATCGGCGCAGAGACCTGCAAGCTCAAGTATGGCCACCGCGGCGTCAACCATCCGGTCAAGGACCTGGACGCGGACCGCACCTATATCACCAGCCAAAACCACGGCTACGCGGTTGTGGGCGGAAGCGTCGATCCGGCGGTCGCCCGCGTGCGCTATGTCAACCTTAACGACGGCACGGTCGAGGGCGTGGAGCACGTCGGCCGGCCAGTGTTTACCGTGCAGTACCATCCTGAGGTATGCCCGGGCCCGATGGACACCTCCTATCTGTTTGACAAATTCATCAAAAACATCGAAAAGGCGAAAGGGGGCGCTCAGTAATGCCGCTTCGTAAGGATATTCACAAGGTAATGGTGCTGGGCTCCGGCCCGATCGTCATCGGCCAGGCGGCCGAGTTCGACTACGCGGGCACGCAGGCCTGCCGCGCGCTGCGCGAGGAGGGTCTGGAGGTCGTGCTCGTCAACTCCAACCCCGCGACCATCATGACCGACAAGGCCATGGCGGACAAGGTCTACATCGAGCCCATGACCGTCGAAGCCGTGCAGCAGATCATCAAGAAGGAGCGCCCGGACTCCCTGCTGCCCAACCTCGGCGGCCAGACCGGCCTCAACCTCGCCATGGAACTGTGCGAGAGCGGCTTCCTCGACCAGATGGGGGTCAAGCTGCTGGGCGCCAAGCCGGACACCATCGCCAAGGCGGAGGACCGCCAGATGTTCAAGGACACGATGGAGAAGATCGGTGAGCCGTGCATCGCCTCCAAGGTCGTGCATACGGTGGAGGACGCGGTTGAATTCACCCGCGAGATCGGCCTGCCGGTCATCATCCGTCCGGCGTATACCCTCGGCGGCACGGGCGGCGGCATCGCCTACACCTGGGACGAACTGCGCGAGATCGCCGCGACCGGTATCATGTACTCCCGCGTGGATGAGATCCTGGTCGAGAAGTGCATCACCGGCTGGAAAGAGATCGAATATGAGGTCATGCGCGATGCCAAGGGCAACGCCATCACCATCTGCAACATGGAAAACGTCGATCCGGTGGGCGTACACACGGGCGACTCGGTCGTCGTCGCGCCCAGTCAGACCCTGTGCGACAAGGAATATCAGATGCTGCGCACCTCTGCGCTTAACATCATCACCGAGTTAGGGATAGAGGGCGGCTGCAATGTGCAGTTCGCGCTGCATCCGACCTCGTTCGAGTACGCGGTCATCGAGGTCAACCCCCGCGTATCGCGCTCGTCCGCGCTGGCCTCCAAGGCCACCGGCTACCCGATCGCCAAGGTGACGGCCAAGATTGCGGTCGGCTACGGCCTGGACGAGATCGAGAACGCCGTGACTAAAAAAACCAAGGCCTGTTTCGAGCCGACCATCGACTACTGCGTGGTCAAGTTCCCGCGCTGGCCGTTCGACAAGTTCGTGTATGCGGACAATACGCTTGGCACCCAGATGAAGGCCACCGGCGAGGTCATGGCCATCGACAACAGCTTTGAGGGCGCGCTGATGAAGGCCGTGCGCGGCTGCGAGATCAAGCTGGACAGCATGATCGTCCCGCGCATCCGGCAACAGACCGACGCGGAGGTCAAAAAGGGCGTGGCCCGCACGGACGACCAGCGCCTGTTCCACATCTGCGAGGCGCTGCGCCGCGGCATCATGACCATTGAGGAGATCCACGAGGTCACCACGATGGACACCTTCTTCCTGCACAAGTTCCAGAACATCATCGACACCGAAAAGGCGCTCGCTACGGCGGACGCGGTCGACGCGGCGCTGTACCTGCGCGCCAAGAAGATGGGCTTCCTCGACAAGACGATTGAGCAGCTTTCCGGCAAGGATATTTCCGCGGTAAAGCGCCTGCCGGTCTATAAGATGGTGGACACCTGCGCGGCCGAGTTCGAGGCCGAAACCCCGTACTACTACTCCACCTACGACGAGGAGAGCGAGGTCAAGCCCGCCTCCGGCAAGAAAAAGGTGCTGGTGCTCGGCTCCGGCCCCATCCGTATCGGCCAGGGCATCGAGTTCGACTACTGCTCGGTACACGCGGTCTGGGCCCTGCAAAAGCTCGGCTGTGAAACCGTTATCATCAATAACAATCCGGAAACCGTGTCCACCGACTTCGACACGGCCGACCGCCTGTATTTCGAGCCGCTCACGCCCGAGGACGTGACCGGCGTGGCCGCGGCCGAGAAGCCGGACTTTGCCATCGTGCAGTTCGGCGGGCAGACCGCCATCAATCTGGCCGCGCATATCGAAAAGCTGGGCATCCCGATCCTCGGCACACCCGCATGGAGCATCGACGCAGCCGAGGACCGCGAGAAGTTCGACGTGATCCTGGAGAAGTGCGGCATCCCGCGTCCGGCGGGCCATACGGTCATGACCGAGGAGGAGGCTGTCAAGGCGGCGGACGAGCTGGGTTATCCGGTGCTCGTGCGCCCGTCCTACGTTCTCGGCGGTCAGGGCATGGAGATCGCCTACAAGGAGGAGGACGTGCGCGAGTTTATGCAGGTTATCTCCCGCAACAAGGTCGAGAATCCGGTGCTGGTCGATAAATACATGATGGGCCGCGAGATCGAGGTGGACGCCATCTGCGACGGCGACGACATCCTCATCCCAGGCATCATGGAGCACTTTGAGCGCGCGGGTGTACACTCGGGCGACTCGATCTCCATTTACCCCTCCATCAACATCGAGCAGAAGCACAAGGACACCATCATCCGCTACACCGAGGCGCTGGCCAAAAACTTGGCCGTACTCGGCCTGGTCAACATCCAGTTCGTGCTGTATAACGATCAGGTTTATGTCATTGAGGTCAACCCGCGCTCCTCGCGCACCGTGCCGTATATCTCCAAAGTCACGGGCGTACCCATGGTCGATCTGGCCACCCGCTGCATGTTCGGGGAAAAGCTGCGCGACATGGGCTGCGGCACCGGCCTGCATCCGGAGAGCGATCACTACGCGGTCAAGGTGCCGGTGTTCTCCTTCCAGAAGCTGCGCGACCTGGACACCCAGCTCGGGCCGGAAATGAAATCCACCGGCGAGGTGCTGGGCGTGTCCACCTCGTTCCGCGAGGCGCTGCTTAAGGGCCTGACCGGCGCGGGCTTCCAGATGAAGAAAAAGGGCGCGGTGCTCATTTCCGTGCGCGATTCGGACAAGCAGGAGGCCATCCGCATCGGCGAGCGGTTCGAGTCCCTCGGCTTTGACATCTACGCCACCAGCGGTACGGCCAACGTCCTCAACCGCCACATGGTCGCGACCAACGCCATCCGCAACGTGGACGAGCCATCCCCCAACATCATCGACCTGATCGAGTCCGGCAAGATCGACTATGTAATCGCCACCTCGGTCAAGGGCCGCCATCCGGAGCTTGGCTCGGTGCATATCCGCCGCACCGCGGTCGAGCGCGCCATCCCCTGCCTGACCTCGATCGACACCGCCTCCGCGCTGCTGCGCTGCCTGGAGGGCGATGTGAAGATCGAAAACTGTGAGATGGTGGATATTAACAAAATCTGAGGCTGTATTGTATAGAAAAAGCACCGGAAACACGCTTTCCGGTGCTTTTTGTCTGGGAAAATGCTTTACAGGGTGGATTCTGAGGCGGCAGGCCTGCGATGCAGGATGTCAACACCAGCAGGATGGCGGCCGCAGCAGTCAGCGCGCCCGTTGCCTTTGCGTCCATATGTGCACCTCCCTTTTGTGCTTCCAGCATAGCAGAAAGCCTGCTCCGCGGCAACCGAGATACAGAAGAAGGGCGCTCTACCAGCGGTAGAATGCCCCTCCAAAGTGTGTCAATCCACGCAGATGCGCTTGAACATACGGTAATGCAGGCCGTTTTCGTCCCGATATTCGCCGTGCTGCTCGAAAGCGAATTTGCGGTAGAAGCCCTGCGCGCGGGCGTTGTGCTCGGCCGCATGCGCGCATAAGTACGTCTTGCCGAGTGCGCGGTATACGCTGATTGCCTGGCCGAGGATCTGCCCGCTCAGGCCGCGGCCGCGATAGCGTTCGTCGATGCAGAAGCCGCCGACCAGCCCTATGTCCGGCTCGTCGTCATACCAGGTCTTGAGGTAGACCAAGGCGGCTTCCTCACCGCTTTCCAGACAGCCGAAGCAGCACGCGCGCGGGCTGACCCGCTGGGCGCGCGCCACGTCCGCCAGCAGCGCGTCCGGATCGAGATTCGCGTCCGTGCCGTAGGCGTTCCGGTGCAGCTCGCGCAGGAAAGCGACGATCTTGCCTGCGTCGCCCGCGTCCATCGGGTCGGCGCGGCGGAACCAGAGCTGCGGCGTTTCCGGCACGCCCTTGTTGTCCTTCCAGCCGATAGCGGCAAAAGTGGAAAGGCGCTCCGGCAGGTGGGAGGCGTCGTTCTCGTACACCACCGCGAGCCGATCCGGCCCGTCGAATTCAAATTTCGCCACGCAGGTGTTGTCGCCCCAGCCGATCTCGCCCATCTGCTCGGGCGTGAAGCTGTGCGCGATGGTCAGCGCGCCGCGGATGGCCGAGCCGTGGGTAACGACCGCGATCGTGCCGCCCTCGTGCTGCCGCACCAGCCCGCGCACCCCGTCCAGCATGCGCTGACCGGCCTGTAGCACGCTTTCGCCGTGCGGCGGGCGCGCGTCCCACGGGCGGGCGCGCCAGACCGCATATTCCTCCGGCCAAATGCGCGGCAGCTCGGCCCAAGGGAGGTCCTCCCAGTCGCCCATGTCGATCTCGCGCAGCACGGGGCGGAGCTCCACGTTCAGCCCGTGTGGCTGGGCGACCGCCTTGGCGGTTGTGCGCGCGCGGAACAGGTCGGAGGCGTACACCGCGTCCAGCGGCACGCCCTCGAAGCGTTTGGCCAGACAGGGGAGCTGCTCGTAGGCGCGCGGGGTGAGCAGGCTGTCATACTGCCCGTGACAGCGGCGGTAGACGTTGCCTTCGGCCTCCGCGTGGCGGATCAGGTAAACCGTGGTCATAGCTCACGCCTCGACCGCGCCGGACAGCTCGCGGACGGATTTCACACCATGCGCGTCCATCCACGCCTCCAGCTCCTGAAGCGCCTTGACCGGCGCCAGCGGGTCGGCAAACAGCACCGTACCCATCGCGACCGCGTCCGCGCCCGCGAGCAGCATCTCCACGATATCGCGTCCCGTACGGATACCGCCCATGCCGAGGATCGGCACGTCCACCGCCCGGCGCACCTGGTACACCATGCGCACCGCGACCGGAAATACCGCCGGTCCGGACAGGCCGCCCATCACGTTGGACAGGATGGGCCTTCTGGTTTCGATGTCAATACGCATGCCCAGCAGGGTGTTGATGAGCGAAAGCGCGTCCGCGCCCGCGGCCACCGCCGCGCGCGCGATCTCGGTGATATCGGTCACGTTCGGGCTGAGCTTGACGATCAGCGGCTTTTTCGCCTTGCGCTTCGCCGCGGAGACGACCTCCTCGACCATCGCGGGCTGGGTGCCGAACGCCATGCCGCCGCACTTGACGTTCGGGCAGGAGATATTCATTTCGATCAGGTCCACGTCCGCGTCCGAGATCTTTTCCACCATGCCCTCGTATTCCTCGACTGTGCTGCCGGACACGTTGGCGATGATCGCGGTGTCATACCGCCGCAGGAACGGGATCTGCTCCGCGATGAAGCGGTCGATGCCCGGGTTCTGCAGGCCCACGCAGTTCAAAATGCCCGATGGGGTTTCCGCGATGCGGGGCGCGGGGTTGCCCAGGCGCTCGGTCGGGGTCAGGCCCTTGACGCCGATACCACCAAGCGTGGACAGGTCGAAAAATTCGCCGTACTCGTGCCCGAAGCCAAACGTGCCGGACGCGGTCGTGAGCGGGTTTTTCAGCTCCACGCCGCAGAAATTGACTCTCAGATCCGCCATTACCACGCGACCTCCTTTGCGTCGAACACCGGCCCGTCCTTGCAGACGTGGCCGTATCGGGTTTCACCGTTTTCCGCCTTGAGCGCGCACGCGCATACCAAGCACGCGCCGATGCCGCAGCCCATGCGCTCCTCCATCGAGACCTGGCAGGGCAGGCCTGCGTCCTCTGCGAGCGCGGCGATGGCCTTCAGCATGGGCTTGGGGCCGCAGGCGGCCACACCGGTCGCGCCGGCGAGCAGCTCTTTTAATACGTCGGTCACAAAGCCGTGGCGGGCATAGGAGCCGTCGTCGGTCGTGACAAAGGTTTCGCAGACGGCCTGGAAATCTGCCTCAAGGATGACCGCGCCCCGATTGCGGAAGCCCAGCACCGCGCGCGGCTGTGCGCCCGCGTCCTTTGCGGCTTTCGCGGTCTGCAGCATGGGCGGCACGCCGATGCCGCCGCCGATCAGCACCGGCTTTGCGCCGAGCGCGGCCACGCCGAACCCGTGGCCGAGCGGGCCGAGTACGTCCAGCACATCGCCGGCCCGCCGCGCGGCGAGCCACTTCGTCCCCTCGCCCTTAGTCTGGAACACGACGCGCAGCGCATCGCCCTGCCAGCCGCAGATCGAGATCGGTCGGCGCAGCAGGTTGCCCTCGCCGCACGCGATATGCACGAACTGGCCGCACTGTGCCTGTGCGCAGATGGCGGGCGCGTGCATCGTGAGGGCATATAACCCCTCGCCCAGCCGCGTATTGGCCACGACCCGGCAGTTTTCCTGTATTGACATAACATATCCCCCTTCTGGTGGTTTTACGCTTCATGTTCCTATTGTACAGGAAAAACGCGGAAAAGGAAAGACAATGCGGGAACTTTCCCACGCGCGCCGTTTTCATCCGGTCAGGCCGAGCAGGACGGCAAGGAGGGAGAGCAGCGCCAGTCCGGCGAGGTTGGCGGCGGCGAACACGGCCAGAAAGCGCGGCAGCGAGGCGCCCTCGGCGCGTAAGTACAGCTTGAGCGAGATCAGGCTGGCAAGCGAGGCGATCGGCGTACCCAGCCCGCCGACGTTCACGCCCGCCAGCAGGGCCTGCCAGTTGCCCGTAAAGCCGGAGAGCAGTACGGCGGCGGGTACGTTGCTGATTACCTGGCTGGCGGCGAGCGAGGTCCAGTAGGAGCTGTGCCCCATCAGCAGCTCGAGCGCGCCGCGCACAGGCTCGATGCGGCCCATGTTGCCCGCGAAGATGAAAAAGCACACGAACGTCGCGAGCAGCGCGTAATCCACCTGGGCGAACAGCCCGCGCGCAAACAGCAGCAGGCACAGCAGGACGATGCCGGTCAGGATGCCGTAATGCAGCACATGCACCACGGACAGCAGGCACAGCACGAACAGCAGGCACAGCAGGACGAACAGGCGTGGCTGTGTGATGGACTCGCGGCGCGGGAAAGCGATTTCGATTGTTTCGCCCGGCGTGGCGAGCGCGGCCGCGGACAACGCCAGCAGACTGGCTGCGGCCAGCGGCAGGACGACGGACAGGAACGAGCGGAAAGACAGCGTGTAATACGAGCACAGAAACAGGTTCTGCGGGTTTCCGACCGGTGTCGCCATGCTGCCCAGGTTCGCCGCGAGCGTTTGCAGCACCACCACGCGGACGAGCGCCTCCGTCCTGCTGATGCGGCCGAGTACCAGCACGGTGAACGGGACGAAAGTGAGCAGCGCCACATCGTTGGTAATCAGCATGGAGCAGAAGAACGGCAGCAGCGTCAGCACAAGGTAGAGCAGGCGAAGCTGCTTCCGGCCGGACAGCAGGCGCTGGGAAAGCACCTGGAACAGGCCGCATTGCTGCAGGCCGGCCACCACCGCCATCAGGCAGAACAGCAGGCACAGCACGCGCAGGTCGATATAGCCGGCATAGCCCGCGTCCGGCGGCACGGCCAGCATGGACAGGGCCGCGCAGAGCAGCGCGATGGACAGCACCGCCTCCCGCCGCAGGAAGGCGCAAAGGCGCGTCGGAAGAGAATGCACAACATTTTCCCTCTTTCTCATTTCTCTGATACAGGTGCGGAATGGATGCAAAAAACGGCAGGTATTGCGTGAGCAATACCTGCCGTTTCCGTCAAGCAGAAAAGCGGCTTACTTGAGCTCGACCTTGGCGCCGGCAGCCTCCAGCTTCTCCTTGATCTCGTTCGCCTCAGCCTCCGGAGCGGCCTCCTTGATGGTCTGCGGAGCGGAATCAACCTTCTCCTTGGCTTCCTTCAGGCCCAGGCCGGTGATCTCGCGGACAACCTTGATTACGTTGATCTTGGAGGAGCCAGCCTCAACCAGAACAACGTCGAAATCGGTCTTGGCCTCGGCAGCCGCAGCGCCGTCAGCCGCGCCGCCGCCAACGCCGGCAACAGCAACAGGCGTAGCGGAAACGCCAAATTCTTCTTCCAGAGCCTTTACCAGCTCAGAGAGCTCCATAACCTTGAGCTCTTTTACAGCATCCATAATCTCCTGAACAGTCATGGGATAAACCTCCATTATAAGTGATTTGTCAATGATTTTTTAATTATTCCGCAGCGGGAGCTTCCTCTGCTGCAGCTTCCTCCGCAGCCGGAGCCTTCGCGGCGACCAGCTCGGCCACCTTCATCTCCTCGTTGCCCTCCGCCTTTTTAACAATAGCGTCGCAGGCAATAGCAAGCTGCATAATGGGGAAATTGAAGCTGTACAGAACCTGCGCGACAAGGACTTCCTTGCTCGGCATGTTGGCCAGCTTCTTCACCTCGTCCGTGTCGATTACCTTTCCTTCCAGGTAACCGGCCTTGATGGTGAAGTTCTCGTGGGTCTTGGCGAAGTCGCCCAGGATCTTCGCGGGCGCGATCACGTCCTCGGACGTGGAGATCGCCAGCGCGGAAGTACCGTTCAGGTGTTCGTCCAGCGCGTCGAAGCCCAGCTCCTTGGCGGCAAAGCGGATCAGGGTGTTCTTGATGACCATATACTCAACGCCCGCTTCGCGGAGCTGGCGGCGGAGCTTGGTGTCATCCTCAACGTTGATGCCCTTGTAATCCACCAGGACGCCGGCGGGAGAATTCTTGATCTTCTCCACCAAGGAAGCGACCAGAGCTTTCTTTTCCTCCAGAACCTTTGCATTCGGCATCTTAATTCACCTCCTAAAAAATAAAAGTACCCTCCCGGTGCAAAGACACAGGGAGGGTACACAGAAAACCTCATAAAGGATCCTAAAAAATCCGTTCCGTGTTGACCTCGGCGGGCGGCGGGGAACGCCATTAAAGCCATGCGGCTGCCAGCTGTCTTTGACCAAGCTCATATATTATATCCGAAAAGCGCGGTGCTGTCAAGGGGATTTAAAATAAAAATCATCCGAAAGTTCGGGCCTGCGCAGCTCGTCCAGATATTCCTCGTACTCCTCGCGGGGGGTGAGGTCCCTGCGCCGGAAATAGCCGCAGGCGTCCTCGTCAAAGCGCACGGGGCGGGAAACATCGAAGTCAACGCACAAGCCGTAATCAGTTTCGTAATAGTCTTCCATATTTTCGTGATAGAGGAACAGCGTCTGATAATACCTGCAGTCCTTGCAGCGGAAGTCGTTTCGGTTGCGCATAGAATATCCCCTCCTTACTTATAATATACACATAAACTTAATTAAGGTCAAGTAAATATAATGCCCTTGTATTATCTTTATTGCATTCTTAGAATAAGTAAGGAAAGGAGGCGGGCATATGTCAGAATATCCATTGGTGAACCGCAAGCAATTTACATCCACCATGCGGAATGACTTGATGGAAGCGTTTAACCGGCTTCATGAAGAAACCCGCATCCCTAAATCGAAACTTCATGACGAAGCCATCGAGGACCTGCTCAAGAAATACCATTATGAAATCCCCGAAAAATAAAAAGCGCGCCGTATGGCGCGCTTTTTGCATCCCTGTGGGTCGGTTATGCCGCAATGGGGCTTAGCCCATCATCTTCGCCGCGTTCACCTTGACGCCCGGCCCCATGGTGGAGGCCACGACGCAGGAGCGGATATACTGGCCCTTGGCCGCGGCCGGCTTGGCCTTGATGATCGCGCCCATGAGCGCGTCAAAGTTATCCTGCAGCTTTTCCGCGCCGAAGGACGCCTTGCCGATCGGGCAGTGGATGATGTTGGTCTTGTCCAGACGGTACTCGATCTTACCGGCCTTGGACTCCTGAACGGCCTTGGCAACGTCCATGGAAACCGTACCCGCCTTCGGGTTCGGCATCAGGCCCTTGGGGCCGAGCACGCGGCCCAGGCGGCCGACAACGCCCATCATGTCCGGCGTGGCGATAACCACGTCAAACTCAAAGAAGTTCTCCTTCTGGATGCGCTCCATCAGGTCCTCCGCGCCTACGATATCGGCGCCGGCGGCCAGCGCCTCGTCCGCCTTGGGGCCCTTGGCGAAAACAGCGACGCGCACGTTCTTGCCGGTGCCGTGCGGCAGCACAATCGCGCCGCGCACCTGCTGGTCCGCGTGGCGGGAGTCAACGCCCAGCTTGACGTGCAGCTCGATGGTTTCGTCGAACTTGGCCTTCGCGGTCGAAATAACGGTGGAGAGCGCCTCGGACGGATCGTACAGACGGGTGCGGTCGATCGTCTTTGCGCTGTCTACATACTTTTTACCTTTATGCACAATAAATCCTCCTTAAGTGGTAATGCGGGAATAGGCTAAACCTAACCCTCCCACTTTGACCGGCGCCTGCAAAAAGCGCGGTCAAAATCCATTCAGCTTATTCTTAAATTATTCCTCGACGGTAATGCCCATCGAGCGCGCGGTACCCGCGATCATGCTCATCGCGGCTTCCAGGGAAGCGGCGTTCAGGTCGGGCATCTTGGTCTCCGCGATCTTCTGGCAGTCCGCCTTGGAAAGCTTGGCGACCTTGGTCTTGTTCGGTACAGCCGAACCGGATTCGATGCCGCAGGCCTTCTTGATGAGGACCGGCGCCGGCGGGGTCTTGGTGATGAAGCTGAACGAACGGTCCGCGTAGACCGTGATGATAACCGGAATAATCATGCCGGCATCGTTCTTGGTGCGCTCGTTGAATTCCTTGGTAAAGGCCATGATGTTAACGCCATGCTGGCCGAGGGCCGGACCGACCGGGGGAGCCGGGGTCGCCTTGCCCGCGGGAATCTGGAGCTTGATATAACCTACTACTTTCTGTGCCATGTCGAAAGGTTCCTCCTTCAAAAAATGTGGTGGCTGGCGAGTATGCGTTCATACTCTCCCACTTGCCGTGAAAACGGAACGTGCGTTCCGGTGGATCACTCCTCGAGTGTTTCCACCTGGTCGAGCTCAAGCTCGACAGGGGTTTCGCGCCCGAACATGGAAACCGTGACGTTTACCCTGTTCTTGTCCGGCTCAAGGGCCGAAACGACGCCGATAAAGCCGGCCAGCGGCCCGTCGATGACGCGCACACTGTCGCCCACTGCGTAGTTGACCTCGATCTCGCGCTTCTCCACGCCCATCGCGGCGATCTCGTCCTCGGTCAGCGGGATCGGCTTGGAGCCGCCGGACTTGTCCTGTCCGACAAAGCCGGTACAGCCGCGCGTGTTGCGGACCAGGTACCAGGTTTCGTCGGTCATGACCATCTTGACGAGCACATAGCCCGGGAAGAGCTTGCGCTCGACCTCGCGGCTTTTCCCGTCCTTGACCTCGGTGACGGTCTCGGTCGGGATGTTGACCGCGGGGATCAGGTCGTGCAGCTTGCGGTTTTCGACCGCTTTTTCGATCGAAGAGGCTACCTTGTTTTCGTAGC
Source organism: Intestinibacillus sp. NTUH-41-i26 (assembly GCF_032769475.1). GTDB lineage: Bacteria > Bacillota > Clostridia > Oscillospirales > Butyricicoccaceae > Agathobaculum > Agathobaculum ammoniilyticum. The sequence continues at coordinate 2,926,277 of NZ_CP136477.1, read as the reverse complement.
CGGAGTATGTGTGGACCACATACCATTTTGCAGCGTCTGACATAAATGCCTCCTTTTAGGCGGCGAAATGCGTAAGCAGCGTCTGGATGCCGAGATTGAATACGAGGTCAAGGATCCAGATAAAGATACCGATGACGATAACGCAGGCGATAACGACAAGCGTATTGTTCACTGTCTGCTGGCGGGTGGGCCAGACGATCTTGCGGCACTCGCTTTTCAGTTCGCGGAACCACTTGCCAATCCGTGCAAAGAGACCGGGCTTCTTAACCTTGGTTTCTTCAGCCATGAAGCTACTTCCTTTCTCTTACTTCGTCTCGCGGTGCAGCGTGTGCTTCCGGCAGAAACGGCAGTACTTGTTCATTTCCAGACGGTCCGGATCGTTCTTCTTGTTCTTGTTCGTGTCATAGTTCCTTTGCTTGCACTCCGTGCAGGCGAGCGTAATCTTAACGCGCATAAATAACGGCACCTCCTTTTAATATTTCGCCCCATCCCATACCCCTGCGGCATGGGCGCGGGACTGTTTGCCTCCCTTTGCCAGTGTTCCGGCGCCATTTTCCGAGACACGCGAAAAATGGGCGCAAAAAAAGAACCTGCATAGGTTCTTTCAGTATAGCATGGGGGTGGTGGGCGGTCAAGGTTTTTTTGCGAAAAAGTGCTGAAATTTTTATGTTTTTATGATATACTGAGTTTAACCACAAGATATAGGAGTATACATATGCGTATTTTGGGCGTCGATTACGGCGACGCGCGTACCGGCCTTTCGGTTTCCGACCCATCGGGCTTTCTGGCCGGCTCGCCGAGCGTCATCCACGAATGGAATTATGAAAGGCTGGTGGACCGGCTGGTGGCATTTGTCGCGGAAAACAGGATCGAGGAGATCGTGCTGGGCTGGCCGAAAAACATGGACGGCACGGCGGGGCCGCGCGCGGAAAAGTGCGAGGCGCTGGCGCGCACGCTGGAGGAGCGCACCGGCCGGCCGGTGACGCTCTGGGACGAGCGGCGCACCACGGTCGCCGCGCACGATATCCTGCACCAGAGCGGCAAAAAGAGCAAAAAGCACCGCGAGAGTGTGGACGCGGTCGCCGCGTCGCTGATCCTGCAGGGCTATCTGGATTTCAGACGCCGGCAGCAACAGGCCGGCGGCAGGCGGGAGGAATAAAAAGGGGAGGGCAGCCCGGCGGGCCGCCCTCCTTTTTCCCGCGGCAGGCCGCGGGGCGCTTTTATTTATATGGGTTATCCGCCTTGAGGTAGCAGCACTTTTTGTACTTTTTGCCGCTGCCGCACGGACACGGATCGTTCGGGCCGATCTTTTTGCCCACGCGCTTGGGCTCGGGCTTGGCCGTGCCGTCGGACGCGCCGGCGGCGCTCGTCTCCTTGGCGACCTGCTCGCGCTTGGGCTCCTCGCGGGTGCGCACCTGCGCCAGGAAGATCATGCGCACGGTGTCCTCGCGGATGGCGTCGATCATCGCGTCGAACATGTCGAAGCCCTCGCGCTTGTACTCGACCACCGGATCGTGCTGGCCGTATGCGCGCAGGCCGATGCCGTTGCGCAGCTCGGTCATCGCATCGATATGGTCCATCCACTTGGTATCCACATTTTTCAGCAGCACCACGCGCTCCAGCTCGCGCATGATTGGCGGTGTGAGCGCCTGCTCCTTTGCCTCGTAGACGCGGTGCGCCTGGTCCGCCAGCACGTTGGTGAGCTGGTCCGCGGTCAGGTCGTCGCACTCCTCGGGCGTGAACGTGCAGTCCTCCGGCCGCAGGAATACGCCGAGGAACGGTCGCCGTGCCTGCTCGACCATCGCAGGCTCGATGACGGTATGCTCACCGACCGCCGCGTGTACCGCGCGGGCGATGGTGTCGTCGATCATTTTGACAATGCTGTCTTTGACATCCTTGCCCTCAAGCACCTGCAGGCGCTGGCTGTAGATGGTCTGGCGCTGGGTGTTGAGCACGTCGTCGTACTCAAGCACATGCTTACGGGTGGCAAAGTTGCGGGATTCGATCTTTTTCTGCGCGTTTTCGATCGCGCCGGACAGGATTTTCTGGTCGATCGGCTCGTCCTCCTCGATGCCGAGGGAATCCATCATATTCTGGATCTTTTCCGAACCGAACAGGCGCATCAGGTCGTCTTCAAGCGAGATATAGAACGAGGATTCGCCCGGGTCGCCCTGACGGCCGGCACGGCCGCGGAGCTGGTTGTCGATGCGGCGGGATTCGTGCCGCTCGGTACCCAGGATATACAGGCCGCCTGCCGCGCGCACCTTTTCCGCGTCCGCGTCGGTTTCCTGCTTGTATTTCCGGTACAGCTCTTCAAACTTCGCGCGGATGGCGAGTACCTCGGGGTCGTCGGTTTCCGCGTGGCCGTTGGCCTCGTAGAGCAGCTCGGGGGTGTAATCGCCCTTCTTCAGTTCGTCGAGCGCCATGGTTTCGGCGTTGCCGCCGAGCATGATGTCCGTGCCGCGGCCGGCCATGTTGGTCGCGATCGTGACCGCGCCCGGCTTGCCTGCCTGCGCGACGATATCCGCCTCGCGCTCGTGATACTTGGCGTTCAGGACGGTGTGCCTGATGCCCTTGGCCTTGAGGATCTTGGATAGCTCCTCGGATTTCTCGATGGACACCGTGCCGACCAGGATGGGCTGACCCTTGGCATGGCATTCCTCGATGCGCGCGATGGTGGCTTTGATCTTGCCGCGCTCGTTCTTGTACACCGCGTCCGGATTGTCCTTGCGGGCGACCGGCTTGTTGGTGGGGATCTCGATTACGTCCAGCTTGTAGATGTGGCGGAACTCCTCCTCCTCGGTCAGCGCGGTGCCGGTCATGCCGGACAGCTTGCCGTACAGGCGGAAATAGTTCTGGAAGGTGATGGTGGCGAGCGTCTTGCTCTCGTGCTGGACCTTGACGCCCTCCTTGGCCTCGATCGCCTGGTGCAGGCCCTCGTTATAGCGGCGGCCGAACATCAGGCGGCCGGTGAACTCGTCGACAATGATGATCTGCCCGTCGCGCACGACATAGTCCACATCGCGCTGCATGACGCCGCGCGCCTTGATGGCCTGGTTGATGTGGTGCTGCAGCGTGGTGTTCTCCGGATCGGACAGATTGGCCACCTGGAAATACGCCTCCGCCTTGGCCTGGCCGTGCGGGGTCAGGGTTGCGGTGCGGGCCTTTTCGTCCACGATATAGTCCGCGTCGATATCGTCCTGCTCCTCCTTGGCGTCAACCTCCTTGACGCGAAGCTGCTTGAGGCCGGCCGCGAAGCGGTCCGCGAGCTGGTACAGCGCGGAGGACTGCTCGCCCTGGCCGGAAATAATCAGCGGGGTACGCGCCTCGTCGATCAGGATGGAGTCCACCTCGTCCACGATGGCGAACGCATGGCCGCGCTGCACCATGGACTGCTTGTAGATCGCCATATTGTCGCGCAGGTAGTCGAAGCCGAACTCGTTGTTCGTACCGTAGGTGATATCCGCCTCGTACATGGCTTTGCGTCGGGCCGGCTCGACCTCATGGATCACCAGACCCACGGTCAGGCCGAGGAAGCGGTAGACCTTGCCCATCCACTCGCTGTCGCGCTTGGCGAGGTAGTCGTTGACCGTGACGATATGCACGCCTTTGCCGGCAATCGCGTTGAGGTATGCGGGCAGGGTGGCGACCAGCGTCTTGCCTTCGCCGGTTTTCATCTCCGCGATGCGGCCCTGGTGCAGCACGATGCCGCCGATAACCTGCACGCGGTAGTGCCGCATGCCCAGCACGCGCCACGCCGCCTCGCGGCAGGTGGCGAACGCCTCGGGCAGGAGCTGGTCGAGCGTTTCGCCGTTCTGGTAGCGGGTCCTGAACTCGTCGGTCTTGGCGCGCAGCTCGGCGTCGGACAGCTTTTTATACTGCTCCTCCAGCGCGTCGACCCTGTCCGCGATGGGATTGATCTTTTTCAGCTCATGACTCGAATGGGAGCCGAAGAGTTTGGTCAAAAAATTTGCCATCTGTTTGATTCAGCCTTTCAGGAGGGAATACGCGTCCCTTTTTCATCATATCAGACCTATTATACCACATATATACGCGGATACAAACAAATTTTTTGTGAACAGGGGGCGTGGCCTACCGCGCGATCAGATACACGGTATATGCGATGTAGCACAGCGCCATCAATGCGCCGGGGAAGCGGCCGAGCCGGCCCCTGCGCGCGGGCAGGTAAAAAACGATGGTGATGCCGATCAGGACAAGGCAGTCCACGATCGAGGTGGACAGCACCGGAATCGGCGTAATCACGGACGAAACGCCGAGGATCAGCAGGATGTTGAAAATGTTGGAGCCGATCACGTTGCCCATGGCGATTTCATTCTGTCCCTTGTGCGCGGCGACCAGCGAGGTTACCAGCTCGGGCAGCGACGTACCGATGGCCACGATGGTCAGGCCGATCAGCGTTTCCGACAGACCGAACATGCGCGCGACGCCGGTCGCGCCGCTTACCGCGAGCTGCCCACCTAGGATGATGCATGCAAGGCCGAGCAGAATATTCACGCCGATCATCAGCGGCGGCATGACGATATCCTCGGCCGCGTCGTCGAGCGGGCTGCGGCCCGTCAGCGCGGCGTGGATCTGTAGGAACAGCGTCAGTGCGAACACAGCGAGCAGCACCGCGCCCTCGAGCCGCGAGAGGGTCAGGTCGGGCGCGATCATCGCGCAGAGCATGACCGCCGCCAGCAGGGACAGCGGCCAGTCGCGCCGCAGTAGCGTGCGGTCCATCACCAGCGGGCAGATCAGCGCGGAAAGGCCGGCCACGACCAGCAGGTTGAACAGGTTGGAGCCCAGGACGTTGCCGACCGCGATCTCATTGGCGCCTTGGAGCGCGGCGGTCACGCTGACCGCCAGCTCAGGCGCGGAGGTGCCGAACGCCACAATGGTCAGACCGACGAGCAGCGGCGACACCCCCAGCCGCCGCGCCAGCGCGGACGCGCCCGCGACAAATTTGTCCGCGCCCCATACGAGCAGCGCGAAGCCGAGAACAAGCATGATGAATGACTGCATAAAAAACACCCCTAAGAAAAAATAACATATTTGTACGCAAAAAAAGAGACTTTTATTGCGCCTTGAGCAATAAAAGTCTCGCTGCTTCCGGAACGACACGGGCTGCCAAAACAGCCGGGTATGGCGATGCCGACCACGCACCGGACAGGCGCGTGAGCTACTCCCTTTTACTTATACAGACCTAAATATAGAGACTGGCGCCGCATTTGTCAAGCAAAACTGGAAAAAATCTTTACATTTGCGGGATGGGCCGTTATACTATAAGGTACTGAAAAATTCATGAAGGAGCATTTTGCATGCTGCAATTCGAGGAATACAAGGTCAAGCTGAACAATCTGAAGCCCGAGCTGGAGGAACTGTACCGCTCGCTGGGCATGGAGCAGGCAAAGCGCGAGGTGGAGGAGCTGGAAATCAAGTCCGCCCAGCCCGGCTTTTGGGACAATCCGGAGGAGAGCCAGAAGATTGTCTCCCGCATGGGCGCACTCAAGGGCAAGATTGAAGCCTATGAGCGTATGAGCAGCCTGTGCGAGGACCTGCTGACCATCTGCGAAATGGCCATTGAGGAAAACGACGAGTCCATGCTCGAAGAGCTGGAAAGCGGCTATCAGGAGTTGGAGGAGGGCGTGGCCGAGCAGAAGCTGTCCACCCTGCTTACCGGCGAATACGATAAAAACAACGCGCTGGTGTCCTTCCACGCGGGCGCGGGCGGCACCGAGGCCCAGGACTGGTGCGAGATGCTGTACCGCATGTATACCCGCTGGGCCGAGCGCCACGGCTATACCTATAAGATCATGGACTATCAGGATGGGGACGAGGCCGGTCTGAAAAGCGCGGACATCCTGATCGAGGGTGAAAACGCCTACGGCTTTCTCAAGGGTGAATCCGGCGTACACCGCCTGGTGCGCATTTCGCCGTTCGACGCCTCCGGCCGCCGCCATACCTCGTTCTCCGCGGTCGAGGTCATACCGGATATTCCGGATGATTCGGCGGACTTTGAGATCAAGCCCGAGGACTACGAGATGCAGGTGTTCCGGTCGAGCGGCGCGGGCGGCCAGCACATCAACAAGACCTCCTCCGCCGTGCGCCTGATCCATAAGGCGACCGGCATCGTGGTTTCCTGCCAAACCGAACGCAGCCAGTTCCAGAACAAGGACAACTGCCTGCGCATGCTGCGTTCCAAGCTGGTCGAGATCAAGGAACGCGAGCATCTGGAAAAGATTTCGGACATCAAGGGAGACCAGAAGAAGATCGAATGGGGCAGCCAGATCCGCTCCTATGTCTTTATGCCATACACGCTCGCCAAGGATACGCGCACGGGCTTTGAAAACGCCAACATTGGCGCCGTGATGGACGGCGAGATCGACGGGTTCATCAACGCGTATCTGTCCGCGCTGGCGACCGGAAACTGGGCTGGCAAATAACCGCAGAAACAAATCAAAGGGAGGAAGCCTCAGGCTTCCTCCCTTTTTCTGTCGGACGCGGTGCGCAGCAGGTCGAAGATCTCGCGGTACGTTTGCGCGAACACGCTGCTTTTCCGCCAGAGGAAGGTGAAATCGTGCAGGACCGGAAAACCGGACAGCGCGATCTCACGCAGCGCGCCGCTTTCCAGCTCGGCGCGGACGGTCGGCTCATACAGGAACGCGACGCCCTGCCCCATGCGGACGAGCGCTTTGATGGCGTTCAGACTGCCGATTTCGGTGACCGCGCGGAAGTCCCGCACGGTCAGGTTATGCTCCCGCAGGCGGCGCTCCAGGATCTCCCGCGTGCCGGAGCCGGGCTCACGGGTGAGCAGGCGCTCGCCGAGCAGGTCCTCCAGGGTATGCACTGGCTGCCGGAAACGGTAGCCGGGCGCGCAGACCGCTACATATCGTTCGGTCAGATAGGACAGGCTGTCGTATTCGCTTTTTTCAAAAAAGCCCTCCACAATCGCAAAATCAATGTCGCCCCGATCAAGTCCGCGCAGCAGCTCGGCGGTGTTGGCGACGACCATGCGGAGACTGACGTTCGGCTCCGCGGCCAGCAGGCGCGCGAGCGGGGCGGGCATGACGTATTCCCCGATGGTGAGCGTCGCGCCGAACACCAGCCGCCGCCCGCCGCCGGACAGGCTGCCCAGCGCGTCGCGCAGGTGCTGCGCGTCGTGGCGCATGGTGGTCGCGGTGCGCAGGAATAGCCGCCCCGCGTCGGTGAGGGTCAGCTTTTTCCCCTCAAAGGAAAAAAAGCGGACGCCGTACTGCGCCTCCAGCGCCCGAATGTGCTGCGAGACCGCGGGCTGCGTAATATGCAGCGCGGCTGCGGCGCGCGTAAAGCTCATGCAGCGGCAGACCGCCAGAAAGGTATCCACACGGAAATCCAACATAGAGATCAGCTCCTGCCTTTATCATAACATAAAATTATGATAAAATAAAGAATGATAATTTTACATAATAAGAGCGGCGGCGTATACTATTTCCAGACAAAAATGGGAAACAATGTGGAGAGAGGTAACGCAAAGATGGAATTTTTCAAAAAGAACGGTCTGGGACTGCTGCTGTGTCTGGCCATTGCGGTGCCGGCATGGCTGCTGGGACAGGCGGCGCCGGTTGTGGGTGGGCCGGTGTTCGCTATTTTAATCGGTATGACACTCACACTTTTCTGGAACGATAAGGGCAGGATGCAGGCGGGGATCGCCTTCACCTCCAAAAAAATCCTGCAATACGCGGTCATCCTGCTGGGGTTCGGGCTGAACCTGTCCGAAATCGCCAAGGTGGGCGCGCAGTCGCTGCCGATCATCGTGTCCACGATCACGACCTCGCTGGCCATGTCGGTCCTGCTGTGCAGGCTGCTGAAGATGAAGGCCAATATTTCAACCCTGGTCGGCGTCGGCTCCTCGATCTGTGGCGGCTCGGCCATCGCGGCGTCCGCGCCCGTCATCGGCGCGGACGATGAGGAGATTGCACAGGCGATATCGGTTATCTTTTTGTTCAATGTGATCGCCGCGCTGACCTTCCCGACGCTGGGCGGCGCGCTTGGCCTGTCGAACGATGGATTCGGGCTGTTCGCGGGTACGGCGGTCAACGATACCTCGTCCGTCACGGCGGCCGCGGCGGCATGGGACGGGGCCCATGGCAGCAATACGCTGGACACCGCAACCATCGTCAAGCTGACGCGCACGCTCGCCATCATCCCGATCACGCTGGCGCTTGCCGTCTGGCGCGCGGCAAAGGCCAGACAGTCGCGCGGCGTCACGAGTGGCACGTTTTCGCTCAAAAAGGTTTTTCCGTTTTTCATCCTGTTCTTTGTGCTGGCGTCGGTCGTGACGACGGTCTGCACGGCGGCGGGCATACCCGCGGCAGCTTTTTCACCGTTCAAGGCGCTGTCCAAATTTTTTATCGTCATGGCGATGGCCGCGATCGGCCTGAATACCAATATCGTCAAGCTGGTCCGGACGGGCGGCAAGCCGATCCTGATGGGGCTGTGCTGCTGGGTCGGCATCGCGTGCGTCAGCCTGGCGATGCAGCGCGTGCTGGGTATCTGGTAACGGCGGAAAACGCACATAAAAAAGGACCCTCCGGCGCAAACTGTCGCCGGAGGGCTTTTTTATGAAAAACAATACCAGGTATGCCGTAACGGGCGCGCTGGCGGGCGCGGCCAATGGCTTTTTCGGTGCGGGCGGCGGGCTGTTTCTGGTGCCGCTGCTGGTAAGCTGGTGCGGCATGGAGCAGCGCCGCGCGTTCGCGACCTCGGTCGCGGTCATCCTGCCGCTCAGCGCGGTATCGGCAGCGATCTACTGGATGAAGGGCGGGCTGGATGTGGCGGCGGCGTGGCCCTATCTGCTGGGCGGCGCGGTTGGCGGCGTGATTGCAGGCCGTATTTTCCAGAAAATGAGCATGGTCTGGCTGAGGCGGGTGTTCGGGCTGCTGATTCTGTATGGCGGCGTAAGGGCGGTGCTGCTGCTGTGATGACGGTGATTGCGGTGGCGGCCGGCCTGCTGACCGGCATCCTGTCCGGCTTCGGCATTGGCGGCGGCTCGCTCCTGCTGCTGTATCTGACGCTGTTTGCAGGCGTCGACCAATACCAGGCGGGCGGGATCAACCTGCTGTACTTTATCGCCTGCGCCCCCGCCGCGCTGTATTCGCATATCAAAAACGGGCTGGTGCAGAAGGACGCGGTCAAGTGGTGCGTGGCCGCGGGCGTGCTGACCTCGATCGCGGCGGCGCTTGCGGCCGCGCGCATGGATACCGGATGGCTGCGCCGGGCGTTCGGCGTGTTCCTGCTGTATATCGGCGCGAAAGAGCTGTTTACAAAGCGGAAACAATCGGGAACGGAGGGAAAATAATCCCCGTCTAACAGGATAACCAACAAAGGGAAAGGGGTGTCCTGATATGAAAAGACGAGGGTTTTCTCTGCTGTCTGCGCTGGTCCTGCTGCTGGCGCTGACGGCCTGCGGCGCGTCGGGTGGCGCGGACGCTTCCGGCAGCACGTCGGCGGCGGAGGACAACAACGCCGGCTGGACGGAGAGCGCGGCCGCGCCGTCGGAGGGCGGCGGGACGGTTGATTTTGCCGCGGTGCGGCAAAACGCAAAGCTCATCCTGTCCGCGGATCTGACGCTGGAGACGCAGTCGTTCGACCAGGCCGGCGCGGATATCGAAGCGCTGGCAGCCGGCGCGGGCGGCTATATCGAGGCGAGCAGCGTGTCGGGCGAGTTGGGCGGCCGGTACGCCAGCTATACGCTGCGCGTGCCGCAGGAGAAATTCGAGACGTGCTTCGCCCAACTCGGCGAGACCTGCCATGTGGTGTCGTCGAGCCGCTGGAGCGAGGATGTGACCGAGCAGTACACCGATATCGAAACGCGCCTGGCCACGCTGCAGACTAAGCATGAGCGGCTGGTGGAGTTGCTTGGCCAGGCCGCCCAGATGGAAGACATCATCTCGCTGGAAAACGCCCTGGCGGATTGCGAATATGAGATCGACAGCCTGACCGGCGAAAAACGCCGTTACGATAACCTGGTCGATTTCGCAACCATCACGGTATCGCTGCGCGAGGTGCAGGCGCTGACCGCGGTTTCCGGCGGCACGGGCTTTGGCGCGCAGCTCATGCAGGCGGCGCAGAGCGGCTGGCGCGGGCTGGCCGGCTTTGTGCGCGGCGCGGTGCTGTGGGCGGTCGCGGCCTGGCCGCTGTTGCTCGTGGCCGGCGTGGGCGGCGGTGCGGCGCTCCGGTTCCGCCGACGCAGGAAAAAAGGCGCCCCACCGGACGAGCCGAAGCCATAAAAGGGTAAAAAACAAGGGACAGACGGGCGTCTGTCCCTTGTTTCCTGCTTGCAGAGGTTACTTGGCGTAATCGACCGCGCGGGTCTCACGCACCATATTGACCTTGATCTGGCCGGGATAATCCAGCTCATCCTCGATCTTTTTGGCCACGTCGCGGGCGAGCAGCACCATCGCGTCGTCCGAAATCTTATCCGGATTGACGATAATGCGGATCTCACGGCCCGCCTGGATGGCGTACGAGCTGGAAACGCCGGGCGTTTCGTTGGCGATGCCCTCCAGCTTTTCCAGGCGCTTGATATAGTTTTCCAGGTTCTCGCGGCGCGCGCCCGGGCGCGCTGCGGAGATCGCGTCCGCCGCCTGCACCAAGCAGGCGATGGTGGTCTTGGCCTCCACGTCGCCGTGGTGCGCCTCGATCGCGTGGACGATGCCGGGCGCCTCCTTGTATTTACGGGCCAGGTCGACGCCGATCTGCACATGGCTGCCCTCGACCTCATGGTCGATCGCCTTGCCGATGTCATGCAGCAGGCCGGCGCGGCGCGCGGGTACGGGGTCGATGCCCAGTTCGCTGGCCATCATGCCGGCGATGTGCGCGACCTCAATCGAATGCTGCAGCACGTTCTGGCCGTAGCTGGTGCGGTAGCGCAGGCGGCCGAGCGTTTTGACCAACTCGGGATGGATGCCGTGGATACCGGTTTCAAAGGTGGCGCGTTCGCCCTCGGATTTGATGATCTGCTCCACCTCACGGCGGGATTTTTCCACCATTTCCTCGATGCGTGCCGGATGGATGCGTCCATCCACGATCAGCTTTTCCAAGCTCAGGCGCGCGATCTCGCGGCGCACAGGGTCGAACGAGGAAAGCGTAATGGCCTCCGGCGTGTCGTCGATGATCAGGTCCACGCCGGTCAGTGTTTCGAGCGTGCGGATATTACGGCCCTCGCGGCCGATGATGCGGCCCTTCATCTCGTCGTTGGGCAGCGGGACGACCGATACGGTCGCTTCGGAAACATGATCGGCCGCGCAGCGCTGGATGGCGGTGGAAATGATCTCGCGCGCGGTCTGTTCGCTTTCGTCCCTGACGCGCTGGTTGATCTCGCGCAGCTTAACCGCCGCGTCGTGCGTGGCCTCAGCCTCGATCGACTGGACCAGCATCTCGCGCGCCTCGTCGCGGGTCATGCTGGCGATCTGCTCCAGCTTTTCGAGCTGCTCGGCCTTGACACGGGCCAGGTCGTCCTTTTCCTTCTGGGCTGCCTCCAGCTGGCGGGAAAGGTCTTCGTTTTTGCGCTCGAGCGTATCGCTTTTCTTGTCCAGCGCCTCCTCGCGCTGGATCAGGCGGCGCTCGAGCTGCTGGGTCTCGTTGCGGCGCTCCTTGAGCTCGCGGTCGGCTTCGGTGCGCTGCTTGTGGATCTCGTCCTTGGCTTCGAGAATCGCTTCCCGCTTTTTGGTTTCGCCGGCCTTGATGGCCTCGTTGATGATGCGCGTCGCTTCGGTCTCGGCGGAGCCGATCTCTTTTTCCGCAACACGCTTGCGGTACAAAAAGCCAATGACAACGCCCACAACGAGACACACGATACCGGTCACGAGCGGTATGATGATGTCGTTCATTGCTTTGGTGTGTCCTCCTATTGATTTTTTTGAGTGCAGTGGCCCCCTGTCGGACAGAGGTACGGTTATAATGCCCTTGAAAAAAGCCGTGCGTATTTTTACGCAGGCTATATAACAGCAGGTATTATACTAAAAATATTGTAAAGCCTGTTGGTCAAACTGTCAAGAAAAACACGTCCGCGAGCGGGCAGATTTTGGCGCTTTTTGAGAAGAACGGTTTTGCGCCCTTGTGGAGGGGGGCCGCATTTGATATAATAATACAACTGAATCGGGAGGAAAAACGCATGCATCGATCCATGTGCCGCGTTCAGAGCGGCCCATTTGTTTATTATACCTGCCGCCGGCTGCCGGTGCGGCATGCCTTTACGACTAAGTACGGCGGCGTGAGCACGGGACACTGTGAAAGCCTCAACCTGGGCTTCAGCCGGGGGACGAGGAGACCAGCGTGCGGGAAAATTACCGCCGCCTGGCGGAAGCGCTCGGCGTGGATGAAAAACGCTTCACGCTGACCCGTCAGATCCACGAAACCGAGGTTTCGGTTGTCGGGGAGGAGCAGGCCGGCATGGGGCTGCACCGCCCGATGGCGTGGCGGTCGGACGCGATCGTGACAGCGCTGCCGGACACGCCGCTCTGCGGCTTTTACGCGGACTGCGTAGTGACCCTGCTGTACGATCCGGCGACGCATACTGCGGGCGTGGCCCATGCGGGCTGGCGCGGCATGGCGGGCGGCATCCTGCCCAAAACCGTGGAGGTGATGGTGGCGCGCCTGGGTGCGAGGCGCGAGAGCCTGATCGCGGTCTTGGGGCCGTCCATCCGGCAGGAGTGCTTTGAAACCGACGCGGATGTGCCGGAGGCGATGGAGCGCCTGCTCGGCGTGGCCGTACGGCCCTATATTCGGGAAAAGGGAGCAAAATTCCATGTCGATCTGCAGGGCATCGGCGTAAAGCTGCTGCGGGACGCGGGGCTCGCGCCGGAAAACGTGATCGACAGCGGGCTGTGTACCATGTGCCACAGCGATGAATTCTGGTCGCACCGCGCGACCCGCGGCGTACGCGGCGTACAGGGCGGCGTGATCTGCCTGTGACGGAAAGGGAGTCCGTTTTATGAAATGGAAAAAACGCGCGCTGGCGGCACTGCTGGCGGCGCTCTGCCTGCTGACGGCCTGCGGGGAAGGCGGGCTGGGCGGGGATGACGGGCCGGTTGATACGGTCGAGGTGTCGGACGCATATTTTGGCATGGCTTGGTACCAGAACGGCACGCTCAATCCGGTGCTGGACAGCACCAGCATCAACCGCCTGTTGTGCGAGGCGCTATATGAAGGCCTGTTCGAGGTCAGCGGCAATTTTACCGCGCAAAATGTGCTATGCGCATCGTATACGGGCGATGGGACAACGTTCACCTTTACGCTGCGGGACGACGTGACGTTCTGGTCGGGCGAGAAGCTGACTGCGGCCGACGTGGTCGCCAGCCTGCAGGCCGCGCAGTATAATGAGGCGTCGCCGTACCATAACCGGCTGGTCGAGGCTGCCTCGATCGAGGCGCTGTCCGGCAGCGAGGTGCGTATCGTGCTGTCCTCGCCCAACATTAATTTCCCCCGCCTGCTCGACATCCCGATCTACCGGCAGGGTTCGGCCGAAAGCGGCGACTTCGCCGACGGGACCGGCCCGTTCCAGCCGGTCAAGGACGGCAACCAGTGGAAGCTGGAGGCCAATGAGAGCTGGCACGGCGGGTTCCTCGGCTCCATCCGCCATATCACGCTGGTACCCATGACACGGGCGGACGCCGCGGAATCCAGCTTCCGCACAGGGGATGTTTCCCTGCTGCGCGAGCCGCGCATCGCACCCGACGGGGCGAGTACGATCATCGGCGGGTCGATCGACACCGTGCGCACCGCGAGCGCGGACCTGCATTACCTGGGCGTCAATTACAGCAACCCCTATCTTGCCAACGCCAAGGTGCGGCAGGCGCTCAGCGCCGCGCTCGGCCGGCAGAGCCTGTGCGACACGCAGCTGCAGACCTTTGCCGCGCCGGCGGTCTTGCCGGTCAATCCGCAGCCCGCAGCCGACGGGCTGACGCTCAATATGTCCGCCGATACCGAGACCGCCGCGCGTCTCCTGCGCGAGGGACTGGAGCAGGCCGGCGGCGCGGGGGACACGGGACAGGACGACGGCGAAACGGATACGGGTGAGGAAGACGCCGACGGAGAGGCCGGCGGGACGGATACCGGCAGCGGCGGCGCGTCCGGCGGGGACGCGGCCCTGTCCATCCGGCTGCTCGTCAACGCCAACAATACGTTTAAGGTGGCGGCGGCGGAACAGATCGCGGCCTCCTGGAAAGCGGTCGGCGTGTCGGTGACCGTGGACCGGCAGCCGTATGAAACCTATGTGTCCATGCTGCAGTCGGGCGATTTTGACGTATATTATGGGGGAAACGCTGCTGACGCCGGATTTTGACCTGCGCCCGCTGCTTTCCTCCGACGGCAGCCTGAACTACGGCGGCTATTCCAGCCAGACCATGTCCGCCGCCGTCGCAGCCGCGCGCAGCGGTGACAATCTCGCGGCGTTCTACACGGCGTTCGCGGAGGAAATGCCCTTTATCCCGATCGCGTTCGAGTGCGGGCAGCTGATCATCCGCAAGGGCCTGATCGATAATTTCAGCCCCGCGCCGTACAATGCGTTTGCAGGGCTGGAGGAGTGGACCTCGTCCGGCGAATAAGCGGCGGACGTTCTGTGAAAATGAGCGCGGGGCGCTCATTTTCTTTTTGATGGCAGCCCCGAACAGTAGGAGATTTTACAAGAATGATGGAAAAAGTTGTGTTAGGATTATCAGGCGGCGTGGATTCCGCGGTCGCGGCGGCGCGCCTGCGCGCGCAGGGCTTTGCGGTATACGGGCTGTTCCTGGAGGTCGGTTTGGGCGGCACGGAGGCCGCGCAGCAGGCAGCAGACGAGCTGGGCATCCCGCTTTACGTCGCGCACCGGCGCGAGGCGTTCGAGCAGCAAGTGTGCGCCTATTTCGCGGACTGCTACCGCACCGCGCGCACGCCTAACCCGTGCGTGGTGTGCAACCCGCTGGTCAAGTTCCGTGCGCTGACCGACTATGCGGATGAGATCGGCGCGCCCTATGTCGCCACCGGCCACTACGCCCGCACCGGACGGGACGCGCAGGGGCGCGCGCTCCTGCTGCGCGCCCGCGCGGAAAAGGATCAGACCTATATGATGCACCGCCTGCCGCGGCGGACGGTCGCGCGCTGCCTGTTCCCGCTGGGGGAAAGTGCGGGTAAGGACGAAACCCGCGCTGCGGCGCGCGATATCGGCCTGTCCGTGTCCGAAAAGCCGGACAGTATGGATATCTGCTTCATTCCGGACGGGGATGTGCAGGGCTGGCTCGAGCGCCACGGCGCGGCCTGCCCGCCGGGCAATTTTGTGGACGAGGCGGGCAATGTTCTGGGGCGGCACAAGGGGCTGCACTGCTATACGGTCGGCCAGCGCAAGGGGCTGGGCGTGGCTGCGGCAGGCCGCCTGTTCGTCCACGCGCTGCGGCCGGAGACCGACGAGGTGGTGCTGTCGCTCGAGGACGTGTTCGAAAAGGAAATCAAGGTGCGCGACGTACACTACATCGCGCCCGAATACGCGGAAAACGGCGCGTTCCCC
Source organism: Intestinibacillus sp. NTUH-41-i26 (assembly GCF_032769475.1). Classification (GTDB taxonomy): domain Bacteria; phylum Bacillota; class Clostridia; order Oscillospirales; family Butyricicoccaceae; genus Agathobaculum; species Agathobaculum ammoniilyticum. The sequence continues at coordinate 2,910,757 of NZ_CP136477.1, read as the reverse complement.
TGCGAGGTGCGCGTGCGCTTTTCCAGGCGCAGCGACCGCGCGCTGGTTTATCCGGAGGCCGGCGGCGCGCGCATCATGTTCGAGGACGTGGTCCGCGCGCCCGCAAGGGGGCAGAGCGCGGTGTTTTATGACAACGATATTGTGATCGGCGGGGGCTTTATCTGCTGAGCCCGCCGGGGCGCGGATGGCCGCGACCGCTGCATAGAGAGGGGGATACCATGAGGGAAAATCACAGGCTGCAGGGGCATTTGCTCGCTATGCTGACTGTGCTGGTATGGGGTACGACATTTGTTTCGACCAAGGTGTTGCTGCGCGCGTTCACGCCGCTGGAAATCATGGTCGCCCGCTTCGGGCTGGGCTTTGTAGCGCTGTTCGCCGCAGGGCGCGGGCTCGTCAGGCCGCAGAAATGGCAGCATGAGCTGCTGTTCGCACTGGCGGGGCTGACCGGCGTGTCGCTGTACTTTCTGATGGAGAATATCGCGCTGACCTATATTTCCGCGTCCCTGGTCGGCGTGATCGTGGCGGCGGCACCGCTGTTCACCGCGCTGGTCGCGGCGGTCGTGCTGCGCGAGAAACTCAGCCGCTGGTTTTTCCTCGGCTTTGTGTGCGCGATAGCGGGTGTGGCGATGACGTCGCTGGCGGGGGTGAGCGAGCTGAACCTCGACCCGCGCGGCGTACTGCTCGGCGTGGGGGCGGCGTTTGTTTGGGGCGTGTATTCGGTGATCGTGCGCAAGCTGGGCGCGATGGGCTACCGCACCGTGCCGCTGACCTGCCGCATTTTCGGCTACGGCCTGTTGTTCCTGCTGGTGCCCGCCCTGCTCGAGGGCTTTCCCGCGCCGCTGTCTGCATGGACCGAGCCGCTTCACGTCGCGAACCTGCTCTTCCTCGGCCTGCTGGCCTCCGCGACCTGCTTTGTGACCTGGAACCGGGCGGTGTTCCTGCTGGGGCCGGTCAAGACCAGCGCGTACATCTATGCCACGCCGGTGATCACCATTATCAGCTCGGCGCTCATCCTGCACGAAACTATGACGCCAATCATGTGGCTGGGCACCGTGCTGGCGCTGGCCGGCCTGGTGCTCTCCGAGCGGCGGGAAAAGCCGGCGGGCGGAGAGGACGCATAAGGGCATAAACGGAAAAAGGGCGGAAGCCATAGCGGCTTCCGCCCTTTTAGTTGAACACCTCGTCGTCCCGTGCGGCGAACATGCGCTGCACGCGCGCAGATAAGGTTGGATAGCCCTCCAGACGCGGATCGGCGGCAAGAATGGCCTCGGCCTCCTCGCGGGCGGACTGCATGAGTGCGAGGTCGGCCGCGAGATCAGCAACATGCAGCGCAGGCAGGCCGTGCTGCCGCCGGCCGAAAAAGTCGCCCGGCCCGCGCTGGGCGAGGTCGGCGCGCGCGATCTCGAACCCGTCGCCGGTCCGGCACAGGATTTTCAGGCGTTCGCGGGCAGATTCTCCCTTGTCCGCGCCGAAAAACACGCAGTAGGACTGCCGCGGCCCGCGCCCGACCCGCCCGCGGAGCTGGTGGAGCTGGGACAGGCCGAAGCGGTCCGCGTCCTCCACTACCATCAGGTTGGCGTTCGGCACGTCCACGCCGACCTCGATCACGGTCGTGGCGACCAGGATATCATACTGCCGCGCGGCGAAATCGCGCATCACCTGCTCCTTGTCCGCGTTTTTCATGCGGCCGTGCAGCACGGCAACGCGGCGGTGCGGCAGGGCGGCCTGCAGGTCCTTTGCGTGCTGCTCCGCGCTTTTGAGGTTTAATTCGCCCTCTTCGACCAGCGGGCAGACGACGTAGGCCTGCCCGCCTGCCGCAATCTGCTTGTCGATAAAGGCGGTGATGCGCCGGCGCATATTTTCTCCCACCGCGTAGGTCTCGACCGGACTGCGGCCGGGCGGCAACTCGTCCAGCACGGATACGTCCAAGTCGCCGTACAGAATGAGCGCGAGCGTGCGCGGAATGGGCGTAGCTGACATGACCAGCACATGCGGCGTTTCCCCCTTGGCCGAAAGCGCGGCGCGCTGTGCCACGCCGAAGCGGTGCTGCTCGTCCGCAATGACCGCGCCCAGCCGGTGAAAGGCCACGCCCTGCTGGATGAGCGCGTGCGTGCCGACCACGACCTGCGCCGCGCCGGTTTCGATTGCGGCGAGCGCGGACCGCTTCTGCGCCGCGGTCATCGAGCCGGTGAGCAGGGTGCAGGAAATGCCCAGCCGGCCCAGCAGGGGGGCGAGCGTTTCCGCGTGCTGGACGGCGAGGATCTCGGTCGGCGCCATGAAAGCGGCCTGCCAGCCGTTCTGCGCGGCCAGCGCGCACAGCGCCGCCGCCACGACCGTCTTGCCCGAGCCGACGTCGCCCTGCACCAGCCGGTTCATCGGCCTGCCGGAGGCGCAGTCCGCCGCGACCTCCCCGATCGCGCGGCGCTGCGCGCCCGTGGGGGCGAAAGGCAGCGCGTCCAGATAGGCGTCCAGCCCGCTCTGCGCGAAAAGGATGCCGGAATCGGCGCGGCGGCGCTCCTTGAGCTGCTGCAGGCCGCAGCACAGCAGGAACAGCTCCTCGAACACCATGCGGCGGCGCGCCTCGGCAACTTCGTCCGCTGTCTGTGGGCGGTGGATGGCGGCCAGCGCGTCGGCCGCGTCCGGCAGGCGGTATTTGGCGCGCAGCACCTCGGGCAGCGGGTCGGGCCAGTCGCCCGGCACGGCGGCGAGCGCGGCTTCGGTCACGCGCTCCAGGTCGCGCTGGGTCAGCCCCGCGGTCAGCGGATAGACCGGCACGATGCGGCCTGGGTGGTCCGCGTCCGGCGCGACCTTTTCGGACTGGGGCGAAATGAGCGTCCGCGCGCGGCCAAAGCCCTGTATGCGGCCGTAAAACACATATTCCTGCCCCGCGCGCACCAGCGCGGCGGCGTAAGGGTTGTTGAACCAGGTGACGTGCAGTAAGCCGGACTCGTCAAAAATCGTGCATTTGACCAGCGTCAGCCCCTTGCGGATGCGGCTGAGCTTGGGTTCGGTACCCACGACCGCGCGGACGGTGTATTTGTCCTCCGCGCCGATATCCGCGATGCGGGTGATGCGGGTGCGGTCCTCATAGTCGCGCGGATAGGTCTCAAGCGCGTCGCGCAGGGTGCGGATGTGCAGTTTTTCAAACAGCTTCGCCTTTTTCGGGCCGATGCCCTTGACGAATTGGATGCTGTCGTCCAGTGCCGGCATAGGCGTCGCTCCTTAATATTCCCGATAGACCGCTTTGACCACGCCGAGGATCTGGCAGCCCGTACCGTTGATAGGCGGGTAGGCCGGATTTTCCGGCATCAGCCATACGCCGTCCTGCGTGAGGTTCAGCGTTTTGCAGGTGGCCTCGTCCTCCAGCAGGGCGATGACGATATCGCCGCTGCGAGCCTGCGCGTCCTGCCGGACGATGACGAGGTCGCCGTCCAGGATGCCGGCGCCGGTCATGGAATCGCCGCGGATGCGCAGGGCATAGTATTCCCCGCCGCCGGCCGCCGGCTCGAACGGGACGTATCCGATATGCTCCTCCACCGCAAGGATGGGCAGGCCGGCCGTTACCCGCCCGAGGATGGGGACGCGCGGCACCATGGACGGGCCGCTGACCGGCGTCAGCGCGCGGGATTTATGGTCGCTCGGCTCGAGATAGCCCGCCTCCTGCAGCTTTTTCAGATGCGCGTGTACGGTCGAGGGGGAACGCAGGTCCATTTCAGCGCAGATCTCTCGCACGGAGGGCGGGTAGCCATGCTCCAGGGAGAATTCGCTGATATAATCGAGGATGCGCTGCTGTTTTGGGGAAATTTTTTTCATGGGGTCTGCACTCCTTCACACCTTGCCTGAAAGGAACATACGTTCGCATTTTCTTCATTATACCGTATTATGGCGGGAAAAGCAAACATTTGTTTCTATTGTTGCCGGAAATTTATAGATTCATGACATGCTTTCCGCATTTTGCTTGTATTTACAGGGCATTTGATATAAAATATAAGGTAAGTAACCAGACAGCCAACCAATCACAGGGAGGGTTTTCTATGACGATCAAGACTGATCTTGGATATATCGAAATCACAAACGAAGTGCTGGCCGGCATCGCGGGCTATGCGGCTTCCTCCTGTTTTGGAGTGAAGGGCATGACCATCCGCTCGATGTCGGACGGACTGGCGCACCTGCTCGGACGGGAGAACCAGTCCCGCGGCGTTAAGGTGGCCGAGGCACCGGACGGCGGCGTCGATATCGACCTGCACATCGCGGTGGAACACGGGGTGAACATCGCGACCGTGTGCCGCTCGATCATCGGCGAGGTGCGCTACCATGTGGAGCGTCTGACCGGTGTAGACGTAAAAAACGTGGACGTTTATGTGGAGAGCATTCGCGCGGACTGATAAGCAGGGGGTGCAGACCCCTGTATCCCCATACCGCCGCCGTTCGCGGGGCGCGGACGCGGTCTGAAAACAGAGATTAGGGAGAGTATGCATATGGCAGATCAGAAAATAGACGGCGCGCTTTTCAAATCCATGGTGATCGAGGGCGCGCTCGCCATTGCGGAAAACAAGGAGCGCGCCAATGAACTGAATGTGTTCCCCGTACCGGACGGCGATACAGGCACCAATATGTCCATGACCATGGCGTCCGCCATGACCGAGCTGGACAAGCTGGAGGAGCCGACGCTGGCAAAGGCTGCGGACACGGCCGCCTCCGCGCTGCTGCGCGGCGCGCGCGGCAATTCGGGCGTTATCCTGTCGCTGCTGTTCCGTGGCATGGCGAAAAAGTTGCGCGAGGCGGAGCAGGTGGACGGGCGTGCGCTGGCGCTCGCGCTGCGTGAGGGCGTGGACACCGCCTACAAGGCGGTCATGAAGCCGGCCGAGGGTACGATCCTGACCGTGTCGCGCGTATCCGCCCAGCACGCGGTCGAGGCCTGTCAGGCCGATTCGGCGCTGTCCGCAGAGCAGGTGCTTTGCGCAGTCCTCGAACGCGGGCGGGAGGCGCTCGCGGAAACCGTACACCAGAACCCCGTGCTGGAAAAGGCGGGCGTGGTGGACGCGGGTGCGTTCGGCTTCCTGACCATCCTGGAGGGCATGCTGGACGGGCTGCGTGGCGTCCGCAAGGAGCGCGCGGCCGCGCAGCCGGCGGCGAAGGCCGCCGCGGACTTCGCCGCCATTGCGGACGAGGAGATCACGTTCACCTACTGCACTGAGTTCATTGCCGCGCGCAAGGACAAGGCCCGCAACGTCGGCCGCCTGCGCGCGATCCTGAGCGATATTGGGGATTCGCTGGTTGTAGTGGAGGATGACGACATCGTTAAGGTGCATGTGCATACCGACCAACCGAACAGAGCGCTGGAGGAGGGGCTGAAATTCGGCCCGCTGCTCACGGTCAAAATCGAGAACATGCGCGAGCAGCACACCGCCAAGGTGATCGAGGGTACGGCGGACGCGCCGGCCGAGCGCGTGATCGCCCCGCCGGAGAAAAAATACGGCTTTGTCGCGGTCGCGGCGGGCGACGGCCTGAAAAATGTGTTCACTGACCTGGGCGTGGACATGGTCGTGCAGGGCGGCCAGACCATGAACCCCTCGACCGACGATATCGTGCGTGCGGTGGACGCGGTGCCGGCGGAAACCGTGTTCGTGCTGCCCAACAATAAAAACATCATCATGGCGGCGGAGCAGGCCGCGCACCTGGCGGAGGGCAAAAAGCTGGTGGTCGTGCCGACCCGAACCATTCCGCAGGGGATTTCCGCGATGCTCGCCGCCGATCTGGACAGCGAGCAGGACAGCGGCCTCGCGGCGGCGATGGCCGACGCGGCGGCGCAGGTGCGCAGCGGACAGGTGACCTACGCCGCGCGCGACAGCGAGTTCGACGGAAAGAAAATCAAACAGGGCGAATACCTGTCTCTGTGTGAAGGCAGGCTGTGCGCGAGCGGCCGCGAAAGCGTGGTGCTTAAAAAGCTGGTGCGCGAGATGGTGACCGACGACAGCGCGTTCGCCACCGTGATCTACGGCGAGGGCGTCAGCGCGGAGCAGGCCGCCGAGGTGGAGGCGTTGCTGCGCCGCGAGAACAAGGATATGGAGATCTCGGTCATCGACGGCGGACAGCCGGTGTACTATTATATCCTGTCGGTAGAATAAAAAACAGCAGACGCCTCCCGTCGGGGGAGGCGTTTTGTTTGGAGAAGGACCATGTCAGTATTCGATATTTTCAAAAAGCTGGACGAGCAGAAAGCCGCGCAGGCGGCGGGGCCGGTGGAATGGCTGGTCGTCGGCCTGGGCAACCCGGGCAGCAAATATGACAACACGCGGCATAACGCGGGTTTCCGCGCGCTCGAAGGCTGGTGCGCGCGCAGCGGACGGAGGATCGACCGCATGAAATTCAAGGCTCTGGTGGGCGAGGCCGCGCTCGGCGGCAGCCGCGTGCTGCTGATGAAGCCGCAGACGTTCATGAACCTGTCCGGCGAGGCGGTGCGCGACGCGGCGGCGTTTTACAAGATACCGCCCGAACGCATCATCGTGCTGTCGGACGACGTGTCGCTCGACGTGGGTACGCTGCGCGTGCGCGCGAAAGGCTCCGCGGGCGGGCAGAACGGGCTGAAGAACATCATCTACCATCTGGGCAGCGAGGATTTCCCGCGCGTCAAGATCGGCGTGGGCAAAAAGCCGCATCCTGATTACGACCTGGCGGCCTGGGTGCTGGGCAAGTTCACTGCGGACGAGCAGAAAGCCATCGACAAGGCCTGCGCGGACGCGGTGGAGGCCGCGGCTTGCATCATTGCGGAAGGCTGCGCCGCCGCCGCGCAGAAATACAACGGCAGGCGACTGTGAAAACAGCGTCCGGACCCGCAGGTCCGGACGCTGCTTTTATTCGGCCGAAAGCACGAACGACGGGTTCTCTGCCGCCGCGTCCGCCAGGACGCGCAGCAGCAGTTCGCCGTAGTTCCCCATGTTGTCAACCAGCTTTTCCGCGTGCCGCAGCGTCAGCCGCGCGGGCGGGCAGGCGGTCAGCAGGTCGTAAAGCGCGTCCAGCGTGCGCCCGTAATCGGCCGGAAACCCGAACGCCTTTGCCAGCGCGTCATGCGCCTGCGCGCGCGTATACAGGGTTTCCGCATCCAGAAGCAGCTCCCTCATCTTGTCCATTCCCCCAAATATGAAAAATGCAGGCCCGTTCCGGAAACGGGACGTCCGGTTTTCAGCCTATTCCGCGCGCGGGCCGGAAACAATGATCTCCGTCGGGCCGTCTGCGCCGCCGATCACGCCGACCGAAACGGCCTGCGCGCAACCGGCCAGCAGCGCAGCCGTACCCAGCAGCGCCAGCAGGAGGCATACCGCCTTTTTCATTCCGCACCTCTCTTCCTATGTCGCGTTCGGATAGAACAGGATATACAGCTTGTGATAAAATTCCTGCCCGCGGCCCCCCTCGATGCCGCGCAGCTTGCCGTCTACAAACACAAAGCCGTCCGCGTTGACGCTGATTGAGCTGCCGTTTTCAAAGGTGACGGTCAGGCGGTTGGCGGTCAGCTTATCATCGCCGGGCTGGAAAAAATGCGGATAGGGCGTATAGGTGTAGCCGCCGAGCAGGTCGGTATAGGAAGCGATCTGTTTTTCATCCGTCACTGCGGGGAGCGAGGTGTCGTTTTCGCTCAGCATCAGCGACGCCTGCACGCCCTTGCCCGCGATATCGGTAAAGGACTGGTGATAAAATTTGATGTACAGCATGCGCCCCGCGATGAACAGGAGAATGACCAGCAGGGTGCCGCAGAGCGCAAAACCAAGCGCTGTCGATTTACGCATGATACTTGCTCCTTGATCCGTAAAAATATGGCTTTTGTCCATATCAGGACACTATTAGCATACCGTAAAACCGGAGGGCTGTCAATGTTCCAAACTGTAAACAAAGTATGACTTGACAGGAAAATTCTACTGATGTAGAATAAGGCTGGAAAAAGGTTTTACAACCGTAGAAAAAGGGGTGGGACTATGGACGAAATCAAACGCCTGCCGGATGCGGAGCTGGAGGTCATGCAAACGATCTGGGCGCTTCAGCCGCCGGTGACCGCGGCCGAGGTGCAGCAGAACGCGCCCAAGGAGTGGAAGCCGACCAGCGTGCTGACCTTCCTCTCCCGACTGTGCGAAAAGGGCTTCCTGCGGTGCGAAAAGCAGGGGCGGCAGAACTATTATACGCCGCTCGTTCGGGAGGAGGCATACCTCCAGCGGGAGAGCCGCAGCTTTGTGCAGCGCCTGTGCGGCGGCTCGGTGAAAAATCTGGTGGCGAGCCTGTCGGACGCGGGCGCGCTGACCGAGCGGGATATCGACGAGCTGCGTGCCTTTCTGGACGCGCAGGGGCGGTAAGGACAGGAGGGGTAGGATATGGCACAGAATGAATTGCTGCTGGGGCTGGCGCAGGCCGGCCTGACGGTGTCGGCGGTCGCGCTCGCGCTGTTTTTGCTGCGCAGGACGCTGAAAAAACGCTATCCGGCGCGGGCGGTCTGCGTGATCTGGGCGCTGCTGGCGGTGCGGCTGCTCTTTCCGGTGCAGCTCACGCTGCCCGACCCGCCCATACAGCTCACGCCGCCCGAGAGGACGCTGTATGTGACCTATCATCAGGATGAGACGCAGGCGGCGGGTGCGGCGCAGGACGGTGTGGCGCAGCCCTCACTGCCGCGAGGCGCGTGGATGACCGAAAGCGAGTTTACGCAGAGCGTACAGGTGCAGGAGAACTGGAAAAGCGCCATTCATGTGGACGGTGTGCTGGCGCTGGTCTGGCTGACCGGCGTGCTGTACAACGTGTTTTGGCAGGCGCGGGATTACCGCCGCTACATCCGGCGCCTGAAGGAAGCTTCCGCGGATGTGCAGAGCGAGGCGCTGCACGGCATTTTCGAGGAGCAGAAGCGCTCGCTCGGCATCCGCCGCGCCATTCCGCTGTGTGTGAGCGGTGCGGCGGACTGTCCGATGCTCGCGGGATTTGCCGAGCCGGTGTTGTGGCTGCCGCAGGAAGACCTGTCCGAAGAGGACGCCATGTTCATCTTCCGGCATGAGCTGACGCATTATAAGCGTGGCGACCTGTGGCTCAAGCTGCTGCTGGTGGCGGCGCGGTCGGTACACTGGTTCAATCCGCTGGTGCGCCTGCTGACGCGCTTTGCACAGGAGGATATCGAGCTGGCGTGCGACGACGCGGTGGTGCGCGGTATGGACGGGAGTCAGCGTCGCGCTTACGGGGAAACCATCCTGCGGTCCGCGCAGGCACAGGCGCAGCGGCGGGCGCTGGTGTCGTGCTTCACGGGGGATAAGGAAACGCTCATGCGCCGCTTTGAAGGGCTGTTCGACAAGCGCGCGAAAAAGCGCGGCGCTGCGCTCATTGTGGCTGCGGCGGTGCTGGTCGCCTCGCTCGGCTGCGCGGTGTCGGTAGGAGAGAGTAAGGAAAAATTGACAGAGGAAACGCGGCTGGAGATTGCGGAATGGTGGGCAGCGCAGATACACGAGCATATCAACGGCGAAGCGGAGCTGCTTGCCAGCACAGCGGTGCTGCGCGGGGAGGAAACCTATGCCGTAGCTGACCTGCTGCTGATAGAGGAACAGGGAAACATCCCCTATCGGGCGGTGCAGCAGTTGGATTTTCAACGCGATATGGACGGCAAATGGATGATGAAAAGCGCAAAGCCGGTTGCACGGGATGGCGTGACCTCGCTGGAAGAATTCCGCATCCTGTACGAAAACGACCTCGGACTGCCGGAAAACACTGGGACGGCATCGGACGACGCTGCGGAGCAGTGCAGAGAGATTTTGCGGCTGTCCGGCGGCAGCACGGAGGTCGTCCGCCGCTGGGACGTGACCAACGACGGTGAAAACGACCTGGCCGAGGTGCGGCATACCTTTGACAATGGCGAACAGCTCAGTATCATTATGGCGGCCGGTCAGCCGCAGGACTATACCTACGGCGGCGGGGAAAACGCCCGTACCGCCGCCGACCTCGCGCAGCAGTACGCGCGCGCGGTGGCATATAAGTCGGTGTGGCCGCTGTATCCGGTGCTGTCCGAACAGGAGCAGCAGGCGCTGGTGCGGCAGCAGCAGCACCTTGCCGGCAGCGAGGACGAAAACGCCGTATGGTATACCAAATACGGCGGCTCGTCGCCTTCCTACCGCAATTATGTGATCGTACCGACCGAGGAGGCAAATACCTGTGTCGCGGTGTTCCAGATGTACGGCGGCGGCACGACCGATTACCGCTCCGCGATTGCAATTACCGCCGGTGAGGAAAACGGCCGCAGGGTCATTTCCAAAATGCAGCGGTGTGACGATCACCTGTCGTTCATACAGGATCAGCTGGCAGGACAGGACGCGGGCTATACCATGCGTGAGATATTTGGCCTGTATTATGACTCAGGCCTGCCCTGGCCCGACCTGCAATACGGCAATACCGGGGAAACGGTAGTTAATGCCTCGTTTTATAATGGCGGCCCGATCACTGATCTGGAACAGCCGCTGACCGCAATCGAAAATATCTTCGGCTATTTCGGTGAAACATACGAAGAGATGGAAGGCAACACAACATACATCCGGATGCGGACATGGCTCACCGCCGAACTGGTTTCGCAGACGGATACCGAAGCCGTCGTGCGCCTGCACTTCATCGACGGCAGCCCGTCCGTTGACGTGCGCATGGAGAAGACCGAGGGTTATTGGCTGCCGGTCGGGCTGGCGGAACCGCTTGACGGGGGCTTTGCCGCCACGGGGGGCGGGGTAAGCCTGCCCGTGGGCGAGACCACCGAGCAGGCGGTGCGCAACGCCGCGGGCAGCATCCCGCTGCTGCGGGCAGGCGACACCATCGAGCTTTTGTTCGACCCCACGCCGGCTGGCGAGGTCACGATTGCGGACGCGGTCGTCCGTGAGGACGGTGCGCGCCAGTACGACGAGCGGGTGACCGAAACGGACAGCTTTTCCTATACGGGCGGTGCGGCCAGCATGTCGTACAGCTATCCCGTGGAACATATCACGGCGGAGGCGCTGTCCTCGACGCAGCCGGCTGATGTGTACCGCGGCGTGACCGTGTCCTACACGGCGGCGGATGGAACGGCGCATACCGCCGCATTCGTATTCCGCATAGCGGGCGGCGCGGCGGAAGCCAGTCGCACAATCGACTCCACCGCTTATGTGAACGACGTCTACGGCTATACCCTCACCCTGCCGGCGTGCTTTGTCGGGCAGGGGTATGTAACCGAGAAGGATGGCTGCGCCATGTTCGGCCTGAAAAACGCGTGGCCGGAAGCGACCTCCGACCCGTATGGGGCGGGTACGGTGATGATGCTTGCCGTAGAAGCGACAGACTATCTGCAATCTACCTTTGGCGAGGACTGGCCGGTACCCAGCAAGACGCTGGCCGAGCGCGACGGGCTGACCTATTACCTGACGTTTGCGTCCGACGTGCAGTATGATACGCAGGACAGGGACATCGCGGCCGCGTATCAGGAGATGGATCAGGCCGCGTGGGCGCTGGACGGCGGCTCGCTTACCATCCATGCGCCGGACGAAGCCCAGCGGCGGGCGCGCATGGAAACCTATCTGAACGGTGTGGCGTTTCTGGATGGGCTTGCGCGCTATACGCGGGACTACGACAGCACGATCTGGACCGAGCGTGACACGGTCGGGATAGACGGCGGCAGCGCGACGGTGGCGTATGAGCTGTGGGACAGGCAGCACCGCCCATACCGCGCGGTGGAGGCGCTGGAGGCCTCCGACAAGGGCGGTTATCACCTGACCCGACAGGAGTGGTTGCTGGATGAAACCACGCCGACCGATTCGCTCGAACGCTTCCTGCTGCGGTACGACAACAGCGGGCTGGGCCTGCCGGAGTTCAGCGAAGCGCGGGTGCGCGCCCTGCTGGCGAACGCTTCGCTCACCGCCCTGCGCGATCCGGCGCGGGCGATGGAATGGACGCTCGGCCTGTCGGGCGGCACGGCGGGCGACCGCATTGTGCATCCGGTGAAGCAGGGCGAAAGCTGGGTCTATACCTTTGCGGACGGCGGTCAGGTGCGCGTCGGCATGAGGGCCGTGCGGCTGGGGGATGCGGTGCAGCCCATCTACCTGCCGGTCTGGTGGTCTTTGGACACGGCGGGCGGCTCGGGTTGGGAATTCGACCCGTACAGCTACATGATGCGCAAGGAAACAAACGATTTTTCCGGCTGCACCGTGGAGGAGCTGGCGTATTACCTTAGCCTGTCGGACGGCGCATATGCCGAGAATATCCTGCATGAACTGGACCTGCAGTGGCGCTGGTCGCCGCAGGAGGTGGAAAACGCGGTTGCGGGCAACGATATCGCGCGCGCGGCCTGGGAACGGCACCGCGGCAGCTTTGAAGCGCGGTTCCCGCCGGATGAGATTGAGGCCGCGTACCAGGCCGTGCGCGATTACACGGCGGCAAATGGGTTTTCGGTCGAAAACCTGCGCTATGATCCGGCCAGCGAGCGTGCATGGTCGGAAAACATTATGGAAAGCGGCGTGCTGCGGGACAACGTGCAGGAGGACGGCCTGACGATCGACAATGTAATTACCGTCATAGGCGACGCGCGCTTCGGCGAAGGCGCATGGCGCGACAAGGCCGACGGTTACTCGTTCACCCTGTACCGCGGCGCAGACGGCAAGTGGGTGCAGGAGGATGGTGCCTTTGGCTACTGACCCGATAAACCTTAGCGAATCCTTTGCGGGTTTCCGCTTGACACCCCAGCGGGCCCGATGGTAAGATATCCTTAAACAAAGGGGAGTAGTCGGCGCGGCATGCCGCGCGGCAGCGCCAACAAGCATGGCGGGGCGTGCGATCCCGTTCTGGCTGTTGCCTGAAATGACCAGACCTGCGTTTTCCTGTGGGAAGACGCAGGTCTGTTTGTCTTTCCCAGAGGCATCCCAGGTCCGGAAAGCGGCGTCTGGAATGGAGATTCTGCCATATATTATGTATAGGGGGCGGTAACGTGGAATTTTTGTATGAGGGCCTGCTTTCGATCACTTGGCAGCAGGTGGTGATGTACTGCGTCGGTGGGTTCCTGATCTGGCTGGCGATCGAAAAACAGTATGAGCCGTCGCTGTTGCTGCCCATGGGCTTCGGCGCGATCCTGGTCAACCTGCCGCTTTCCGGCGTGATCGACCAGATGACGCAAGGCGTGGGCGAGACAAACGGCATTATTCAATGGCTGTTTGAAGCCGGCATCGAGGCGAGCGAGGCGTTCCCGCTGCTGCTGTTCATCGGCATCGGCGCGATGATCGACTTCGGCCCGCTGTTGGCAAACCCCAAGCTGTTCCTGTTCGGCGCGGCGGCGCAGGTCGGCATTTTCCTGACCATCATCGCGGCCGCGCTGCTGGGCTTCGACATCATCGACGCGGCCTCCATTGGTATCATCGGCGCGGCGGACGGGCCGACCTCGATCCTGGTGTCGCAGGTGCTCGGCTCGCGCTATGTCGGCGCGATTGCGGTTGCGGCGTACAGCTATATGGCGCTGGTGCCGATCATCCAGCCGTTTGCGATCAAGCTGGTGACGACAAAGAGGGAACGCGCGATGAAAATGCCTTACGCGGCCGGTCAGGTCAGCCGCCGCACGCGCATCCTGTTCCCGATTGTGGTGTCGATCGTCGCCGGACTGGTCGCGCCCGCGTCCGTGTCGCTGGTGGGCTTTTTGATGTTCGGCAACCTGATCCGCGAGTGCGGCGTGCTGGAGAGCCTGTCCAAAACCGCGCAGCATGAGCTGGCCAACCTGATTACCCTGCTGCTGGGCATTACAATCTCGTTCTCCATGCGCGCGGCGCAGTTTGTGACAAAAGAAACGCTGCTCATCCTGTGTCTGGGGCTGATCGCGTTCGTGCTGGATTCAATCGGCGGCGTGCTGTTTGCCAAGGTACTCAACCTGTTCTGCAAAAACAAGGTCAACCCCATGATCGGCGCGGCAGGCATATCGGCCTTCCCCATGTCCGCGCGCGTGATCGAGAAGCTCGGCATGCAGGCCGACTGCACCAACCACCTGCTGATGCACGCGGTGGGCGCGAACGTCGCGGGTCAGATCGCCTCGGTCGTGGCCGGCGGCGTGATCCTTGGATTTTTCATGTGAGAAAGGGGCGCGTAAAGGATGAATGAAGCTGTATGGACGGCGATTGCCCTGCTCGGGCAGGGCATGGCGGGTATTTTTACCGTGCTGATCGTGATTGCCCTGATCGTGGCGCTGATGGGGAGGCTGGATAAAAACAATAAAACTTGACCGCAGAAAGGCTTGCAAACCCCGTCCTGTTCTGGTATAATAATCAGGTAACCAAATGAATGGGGTTGTAGCTCAGCTGGTCAGAGCGTTCGCCTCACACGCGAGAGGTCGTGGGTTCGAGCCCCGCCAACCCCACCAGTGAAAAACCGTCACGAAAGTGACGGTTTTTCTTTGTTTTACGAAATTTTTTCAGCGTTTCGCCTGTTGGAATATTTATATTTCCGACTTTCTGTATCTGCGGTTAAGACAGATATGACGGATGAAAACAGCGAAAATTGATAGAATGTGTTGCAAAATCGTTGCAAAAAATCAGGCGTTCGTCCTGTTTGCAACAGCCCGCTGCAGGCTGGCAATGTCCTCCTCGTCAACATGATTATAAATATTTGCGGTGGTGGTGATACTGGCGTGCCCCATGAGGTACTGCGCGGTTTTGAGGTCGATGCCCTGTCGGCGCAGGTTGGTACAGTAGGTGTGCCGCAGGTAGTGCGGGGTGATCGCCGGATCAAAGGCATGCTCGATTATTTTATTGCGGTAGAGCTTTGCACCGGCCTCCCGATCGCAGGCACGGTGGAAGCTGCTCCACATCCGGCGCAGATGGGTTAGCGTTAGCATTTTCCCGTTCTGCCCGTGGAAAAAATAGCGGCCGGACCGGTCGAGCTGCGCGAGCAGCTCCGGCGGGACAGGGACAAGCCGTTCGCCCGCTGCGGTTTTCGTCCCTTTTCGCTGCGCCTGGTTGCCCTCGGCATAGGTGGCCGAGCTGGTGATGCGCAGGAGGCCGTCGCGCGTCAGGTCTGATTTCCCGATCGGCACGGTTTCGCCGCGGCGCAGGCCGCAGTCCAGCATAAGCAGCACCCACGGTCCCGCCCAATGCCGCGCAGCGACGCGGCGCACGAGCGCCTCCTCGTCCCGTGTGAGCGCCCGTCGGCTGGATTTCGAGGTGGCTGTGTTTTCGATGCGGCGGCATGGCGTAACCTCGATCAAGCCGTTGATCTCGGCCTGCTCAAACAGTTGACGCAGGGTGTAGATGATCTGCCGGACGGTCCCTTGTGCAAGCGGTGTGCCGTCCTCGCGGCGGGCGTCGTTGATGAGCTGCTGCAGGTGGTACGGCCGGACAGCGGACAGCGACATAAAGCCGATCACGGGCAGGATATGCCGCTTGAGGTTTGTCTCGTAGTTGATGCGCTGGCTCGCGCCCACCTTGGGCGCTTTATAGGCTTGATACCATTGCCATGCCCACTGCTCGACGGTGACCGCCTTGCTGGCGATCTGCACGCCGCGCGCACCCAGCGTCTGGTAATAGCGCACCTTTTGGTCAAACACCGCGCGGCTGTTCTCGCGGATGTATCTGCGGATCGGCCGACCGTCCGGCCGGTGGCCGATGGTGATGGCTTTGACATATTTGTAGGCATACTTTTTCTTGGCTTCGGTCGGCATTGGGACAGTCTCCTTATATAAATCAAACATTTGTTCGGTTGCAACGGGTGAAAAAATAGCAGACCACGACGGAACAGTGTTCGGTTGTGGTCTGCTTGGGGTTACTGCGCCTTTTAGTGAGCCGACATACAGAAAACGAACCAGCTAACAAGGAAAACAAAAGAAATTATGACGGCTTTGCGCTTATAAATAGGCGTTATCGATTGCTCAGATTTTTTCTCGTTAAAAGTCCGCGGCATTGTGCTGAGGCCAAGTCCGACCAAATAAAGCGCTGCAAAGGCGAAAGGTGAGACAGGAATAAGCATAGCAGAAAGCGTGCAGAGAATAGGTGCTAACACTTTCATGATTTTCATTTGACGTAGATATCCAGTCGGATTTTTTTGGTACGCTTTCATCATAGTATCGACTGGCTCGATTGGTGTTTTTGCCTCGGCAGCGGATGGCTTTTCGGCAGGCGGTGTATAGGCTGCTGGCTTACGGGGTGGGTATTTTACGCGCTCCGTTTTCTGCGGCGCATTTGCTTTCTCACGTTCTTCCAATATTGGAGAAATATCCGGCATGGTAAGCGTGATGGATGTGCCATGTGTTTGGCGTGGCCGAGCAAGAAACTCTGCATGTTCTTTTAGACGGGACTGTATTTCGGAGTCATCCCATAGCTTTTGTAAACCCATGTGCGCCACAGCTTGTTCCAAAGTGACGACTTTATATCCGTTTTCGCGACGGAATAAAAAATCATCGTCTGTATAATATCGGTAGTCAGCCATAATCGCGTATTTTGCACTTTTGGCAGCAGTTTTATAAAGCCTGCCGCCATGTTCCTCGCACTTCTTGGCTATGGCGGCAGTAAGCTTGGTAAATTTTTTTTGCAGGTTCGCATCCGGACTGCCTTGAATGTAACACCAGTAGATATCCTCTGTGATCGGGTCGGACGTCACTCCCGTCAGCAGCTGTTGCGCGTGTCGTTGATCATATGCATCACGCTCGGCCTGATGCTGTTTAACAACCTCGATCGCTGCCTTCTGGCGCTCATGCAGAAAATCCATCAAATCGTGGTAGTCTGCCGGATCAACCCAGAACGTGTAGTCAGACAAATGGATACGGTAGTAAAGGCCGTCCGAACTTTTCCCTGTTTCGCCTACATGGCCGCAGTATCCCCGCTGTCTCTTGCCGTTGATTTCAATGCTTTCTACATCATCAAGCGGGAACACAACATCAGCACCGCCAATATCTTCCCCATATGCTTTTATAAAATCAAAATGGTAGCTGTTCCGAGTCGATGCCATTTAAGCCATCTCCTTTATGTGTTCAAATTGAACACCGAAAATTTGTGAAAAAGATACAATATATTGAAATCTCTCTTGCAATCGAACAAGATAAGGTGTATTATTTCAAATGCAAACATTTGTACGATTTTTGGGAGGGAGAATAATGACGGATCGAGAAAAACTGTTGATAGAAATGATACGGAAATCTGATGATCCGTCTGCCGCGATGGAAAAAGTCAGGAAGATTCTTTCGTCTGGTCAGTCTCCAGTACGCGAAAGGCTGCGTCCTGCAAAGCAGGAGAAGCGTTCCTAAATAGCTCAATCAATTCGGCTTCTTCAGCGCTTAGACCAGCGTCCTCATCGGAGGGCGCTTTTTTTATGTCTGTTTTCCCAAGGAGATAATCAATAGAAACATCAAAAAAGTCCGCTATTTTTTTTATCGTGTCAGGATTTGGTGATGCCTTCGATTCGGGGTTCTCCCATTTTGCAACAGCCTGCTGGCTAACAAATAATTTTTCAGCGAGCATTTTTTGTGACATTTGATGCTCATTGCGCAGGGATTTTAGACGTTCTTCAAACAAAATGCTCACCTCTTTGTTTTTATAGTACCACTAATAGTTGTATGTGTAAACAAAAAAGGTGTTGACAACAACCAAAAAGGGTATTATGATATGGATAACAACTAAAGGTAGTTGAAGAAAGGAGGGAGAATATGGTTTGCAGAATCGCAAAATTGAGAGAGCGTTGCTTAATGACGCAGGCACAGCTTGCAGCAGAATGTGGGGTATCGCAGCAAAGCATCAGTAAGATCGAGACTGGTAACGGCGAACCGTCGTTTTCTTTGGCTTCCAGTATCGCTCGTGCGCTCGGCTGCACCATCGACGACCTGTATTCAGACGAGAACAAACGGGAGGTGAGTTAAATGTCCGGTAAATACCTAACGATCGCAGAGGTAGCGGAGCGCTGGCTCTGCTCGAAAGACTACGTCCGCAAGCTGATCGTCAGTGGTCAACTGTCAGCGACCAAGCTCGGCGGGTGGAAAGTCCGGCAGGACGAGCTGTTACGATACGAAAAAGCAAAGGAAAAAGCCGACATGGAATACCTGCGCCAGCAGCGCGTGGGCTTTGTCCCTGGCATTTGACCGCATTATAGCACGAAATGGAGGATTGAGCCAGTGTGCGAAACGAACGAAATATCTATCAAACTGCGCGCGAGCTAAAGGGTTTGACGCAGGAAACCGCTGCGGAGCGCATAGGCGTTTCCGTGGACACAATGGGCGCATATGAGCAGGATCGCCGCCGCCCGCCGGACAGCACGGTTTTGCGGATGGCGCAGGTCTATGATTTCCCGTATCTCTGCTATCAGCATATCGCATCGGGCGAGCTGGGCGGGGTGCTGCCGGAGGTGCAGTCGAGGCCGTTGGAGCAGGCGACAATGCGGCTGTATCGGCTGATTGGGAAATTCGCCAGAGATGGGCGGCTGGATCAACTGATGGAGATTCACGAGGACGGTATAATTACCGCCGAGGAGCGTCCACTGCATGACGCGATCATGGAAGAGCTGCGGGATATCATTGCAACCGGCATGGAATTGGATTATGCAACGCAATGGCAAAAGGAAAGCGCCCAGGGCGGCGGCAACCGCGACTGAGCGCAAAGAAATAAAAGCTACTTACAGGATAAAACAAAAACCCTGCGCTGTCAAGAGGCGGCGCAGGGGAAACGGAGGAATAAACGATGGTTACAAATTGGCTGTTGATGATGCTGGGGATAGGGTGCCTGTATCTGGCGATCGGGATTTGTATGGACCGGTTGCTCGGCCGTGCGCTGGAGAGGAGGGGGCGGCGGTGAAAGTCACCGAGGCCCTGCTGGCCGAACGACTGACAGCGCGGCGCGCTGTGCAAGCGGCGGCTCCCGCCTCTGTCCCGCACGGACGGGAGGGAAAAAGGGAGCGCTGGACGGCCGAGCAGACCGCGCGGCTGATTGAGCTATGGACAGAGGGGACCCGCGATTATGTGCAGCTTGCCGATGCAGTCGGTGCAACGGTCGAGCGTACCCGCCGCAAAATCGACAACCTGGTCGCGGCGGGCCGTCTGCCGCCGCGCGCTGGGGATAAGGACCGGAGCAGTCCGGCCCTGTCTCCGCATGCCTCCGAGGCCACAGCGGATAAAGCGGAGCCGCCTGCGTTGCCGGACGCAAATGCAGCGCTGGCCGAGCTGGAGGCTCTGCTTACGCGCGCCGCTGCGATCGTGCAGGCGCTGCGCGTGCTGACAGGGGGAGGGGGCGGTAAAGGATGACTTATCATTTCGACGGCCGGATCGCTGCCATGTATGGCGTGGATGAGGCGGTCTTTATCGCCATGCTTCAATTTTGGATCGCAAAAAACGAAGCCAACGACCGCCATTTCCATGACGGCCGGTACTGGACATATAACAGCATCCGTGCAATGGAAAGGCTGTTTCCCTGGTGGAGCAAGCGGCAGATCGAGCGCATCGTCAAAAAACTGAAAGACGCCGGGGTCGTGCTGACGGCAAATTACAACCGAGACAGCCATGACCGGACGCTGTTTTATTCGCTCGATGAGAGTAAATTGCCCATTTCCCCGTTTTGTCGCGAGCTGTCCCCAAACGGTGACAGCACCCCGTCCCCAAACGGTGACGACTTGGCACCAAACGGTGAAATGTATAAGGAACAGTTAAATACACAGTTAAAAGAAGAAGAGGAAAAGCCGGACGGGAATATCAAACCGCTGGAACTGATGGAGCGGTATAACACGATCTGCACCGGTATGCCGCAGGCGGTCAAGCTGACGGAGAAACGGGCGAAAGCGGTGCGTCGTCTTTACGCAACCGGCTATACGTCCGAGCAGCTGATCGATGTATTTTACCGCGCGCAGGCAAGCAGCTTTTGCACGGGCAGCAACGACCGGGGCTGGCGGGCAGATTTCGACTGGCTCATGAGCGAAAATAACCTGGTCAAGGTGCTGGAGGGCAAGTACGGCGGCAGCGCCGCGCCTGCACCGCACCGTCAGAACGGAGGATACGAGCAATGGTAGAAAAGGCAACGCTGGACGCGGAATACAGCGTGATCGGCTGCCTGCTGGTGGACCCGTCGATCGTGGGCGAGCTGATTAGCCTGACACGGGCGGAGGATTTCAGCATCCCCGAGCTGCGCACGGTGTATCAGGCGGCGGTGCGGTTGTTTACGGCGGGACGGCCGGTGGACGCGGTAACCATTCGCGGCGTCTGCGGCGCGGAGTATAACAACCTGCTGCTGCAGTGCATGGATATCACGCCGACGGCGTTCGGCTGGAAAACGTATATAGCCGCGATGCAGGAGCAGACGCGGGTGCGGCGGCTGCGGGCGCTCGCAGAGCAGCTTGCAGAGGTGCGGACAAGCACGCAGGCACGCGAGCTGATCGGGCAGGCGGGCGAAATACTCAGCGAGAAAAACCGGACGCGGGTCGTGACGATGGACCAGGCGCTGCTGCAGTTTTTCACCGAGCAGGGGGAAAAACGGAAATTTATCAGCTACGGGCTGGACAAGCTGGACCGGCGGCTGTACTCGGATCACGGGGATTTTGTGGTGCTGGCGGGGCGGCCCTCGGCGGGCAAAACCGCGCTGGCGCTGCAGATGGCGGCGCACATGGGGCAGCAGGAGCGGGTCGGCTTTTACAGTCTGGAGACCAGCCCCGCAAAGCTGACCAACCGCCTGGTGGCGAACCGCTGCATCATCGATTTCGCGCGCATCAACCGGCGCGAAATGACCGACGAGGAATGGCAGCGGGCGGCGACGTGGAAAAAGGAGGTCACCGCGACCGATCTGGAGCTGGTCCATGCGCCGGGCTGGGGCGTGCAGGATATCCTGACCACCGCGCTGGCGCGGCGGCAGCGGATCGTGTTCATCGACTACCTGCAGGAGCTGCGGGGGCGCGGGCGCGACCGGTTCGAGCAGGTGACCAATATTTCGCTCGACCTGCACACGATGGCGCAGGAGCACGGCATCCTGGTTGTGGCGCTCAGCCAGTTTTCCCGCGCCGCGGCCAGCCGCGCGGACGCCGCGCCCACGCTGACCGACCTGCGCGAATCCGGCCAGATCGAGCAGGACGCGGACGCAGTGCTGGCGCTGTATCTCGATCCGGACGAGGACGCGCCTGCGGACGACCGCAAACTGCGTGTGCTGAAAAACAAAGAGGGGCGGCTGGGCGAGTTTTCGCTGTCGTTTGACGGCCAGCACCAGCTTTTTGCCGAGTATATGGACGGGCAGCTCGCCGCCGCGCGCCATGTGGCGCGCGTGGAGAAAAGCCACCGCGGGCAGCAGGAAATAGAAAGCGCATAGGAAACGGAGGAGCAAAATGGGACGACTGACATGGAAAACCCCAGACGGGGTATGGGGCGTTAAGGGCGTAGAATGGGGCGAGGTGCCGCAGGCACTGTACGGCCCGCTGTGCAAGCTCAAGGACTACGAGGATGTATGCGATTCGCCGCGTGTGGCGGCATCGTATCTGGACGGCGATCTCGGGCCGGTGCAGTACAGGCTGATTGACAGGGAGCACAATGTTTACCAGTGCGGGGAATGCGGGCATATCGCGCGGTTTGAGGCGGACGGACCGCATGAAAACGGCTGGAACACCTGCCCGAGCTGCGCCCGCATGATCGCGGACGCGCCGGAGGAGGACGACGATGAACCTGCGTGAAGTAATCAAAATCCTGCGCTTTGAGCGCCGCCGCGTGCTGGCAATGAGCAGGGTATGCGAGCCGGAATTTGCAGGGGACTACCTGCGCACCGCCCGCGCGCTCGGTATCGCGGTCGAGGTGCTGGAGCGCGTGAGCGGTAAGCACCGAAGAAAGGATGATTAACAATGTTGAAAGTGAAAATGAACAGAAAAAAGTCAAATATCAAATACGCGGGAGATATGACGGAATTATATTGGAATCTTGCCACGCTTATTTCTTCCCTTTGCGCTGCGTTAAATGAGGACCCAAAAGGGGAGGGCGATCGCCTTTTTCGGAAAATGAAATGGTATTTTAACCAGGAGGACAGTACGCCGTGAAAACTATCTCTATTGTCAATCTGAAAGGCGGCGTCGGCAAGACCGTGACCGCCGTGAATCTGGCGGCGATCCTGGCGACCGAATACGGCGCGCGGGTGCTGCTGATCGACGCGGACCATCAGGGCAACGCGTCGAAATTTTACCGGATACCGGCCGAGCCAGGCAGCCTCGCGGACCTGTTTGAGGGCATGGCGGCCTGTTACACAGACCTGATCCAGCACACGATTTACCGCGGGCTGGACGTGATTCCCGCGGACATGTCGCTGGCGGCGCTCGACCTCGACGGCAGCCTGCCGGACGACGTGCATGGCGGGACACCGCGCGAGCGTGCGCTGCGTGCGCTCACCGATCTGCGCGACGCGGTGATCGAGGACGACGCATATGATTATATCATCATAGACTGCCCGCCCGCGTTCTCGCTCGCGTCCATCTCAGCGATCGCGGCGAGCACGGATATTGTGATCCCGCTCAAGCCGGGCGGCTTTGAGATCGACGGCATGGCCGAGCTGACGCGGCAGGTGGAAAGCGTGCGGCGCGTCAGCCCGTCGGTACGGATCGCGGGCGTGCTGCTGACCATGTGGTACAACGATCCGGACATAATCGGGGTGGAGGACTGGCTGCGGAAAAACAGCGGGCAGCGTGTGTTTAACAGCCATATCCGGCTGTCGCGGCCGGTAGATAAGTCGGTTTTGGGAGGCGAGCCGATCTGCCAATGGTCGCCCACCTCGGGCGCGGCACGGGATTACCGCGCATGGGTGCGGGAGTACCTGGGAGGTGTGGACGATGGCGAAACGGCTTGACGTAGGCGCGCTGCTGGGCGCGGCGGTGTCCGACTCGAACCCCATGCAGGTGCATGACATCCCGCTGGCCAAGATTGACGAGAATGAGGACAACCGCTACGACCAGCGGAACATTGACGAGCTGGCAGAGAGCATCCAGGTGGTCGGCCTGCAGCAGCCGCTGGTCGTGCAGGCAAATGGCGAGCGGTATCTGCTGATTGCAGGGCATCGCCGCCGGAATGCGCTGGCCCTGCTGGGCCGCAAAACCGCGCCCTGTATCGTGCTGGCCGCAGACCTCGACCCGTCGCGGCGCACGCTGATCCTCCACTGGACGAATACGTTGGCCCGCGGCGGCGCGGGCCTGACTAGCGAGGGCACATTCGAAGCCGCCAAGGAGATAAAGGAGGCGCTGCTCGATCTCAAGCAGCGCGGCGTGCTCGAGCTGCCGGGCAAGCTGCGCGCCTACGTTGCGGACGTGCTCAAGGTCAGCGAGGCCGCGATCGCGCGGGCGGATGCGATCAACGCGCACCTGTCCAAGCCGTGGAAAGGCGACTACAAAAAAGGCAGCATCAAAGATTCGGTTGCCTACGAGCTGAGCCAGTGCAGTGAGGAGCTGCAGCGCGAGCTGTACGACTTATATAAGGGCGATTTCTGGCAGTTGGATGCTAAGGACGTGAAAGCGCATAAAAAGGCTGCGGCTGCCGGATTCGCACCGCTGAAATGCCCAGAGGAAACGTATGGCGTGGAGCCATGCGTCGGTATAGATAAGCGCGCGGCGGCGGTGAAGCACGGGGTATGTCCTGGCTGCTGCCATGACTGTGATAAGGCAGACGGCTGCGAATGGGTGTGCGGCAGGGTGAGCAGGAAGAACCGCACCCGCGCCGAGGCCGAGGAGCAGGAAGCAAAGCGCAGAAAGGAAAACGACGATTTCGAGGCATCGACGCTTGGTAAGCTGCGCCGCCAGCTGCAAGAACGGCTGGCAGCATATGGCGTGCATAGTGCGCGCGACCTTTCGAACGTTGTGTTTTGCGATTGGATATGGACGGACAATCCGGCAGCATATTACAGCGATCTTTCCCTGTCGGATCTGCTCAAAATCACAGATCAGATTGGCATCGATCTGCAGGAGCTGCTGTTCGGCAATCCGGTGGGCGCGCCGCTGCGGGAGCTGGCGCAGGGGATGGAGCAGGCGGTGGCCGCGCCGCCGCAGGTCAATGTAAACAGCCATGTGTGCGTGACGGGGCTGAGCAGATACGGCGTATGCGGAGCAGCGCAGTGCTGCGATGAGCCTTACGCGTGCTGCATCGCCTGTTCAAAGGATTGTAACGGCCGTTGTGGTTGGCTACCGAAAGCTACGCCGCAGCCCGCGCCGGTCTGGCACCCGTATCCGGCCGAGCAGCCGGACGAGGGGCATGTGGTGCTTGTGTGTAATGACAGCGGACTCTATGATGCGCTGCTTTATCGGGGTGGTAAATGGTATCTGCCAAAGTTTCCCAATGCGCATCCGGTGACCGTTCGCGCGAAGTTTTGGTCGGATACGCTGCCGCCGACCGGTATCACGTCACCTTGAGAGCATGCACGAGAATCAAAGTGGAGAAAAGGATGGACAAAGAACAGAAAACCATTGAGCGGCTGAAACTGGCAGCGGAAATGAGCGAAACCTACTACGGCAAACCACTGATCGTAACCACCAGCGGGGGTAAGGATTCGGATGTGTGCATCGCGCTCGCGCTGGCGGCAGGGATCAACTTTGAGGTGCAGCACAACCACACCACCGCGGACGCGCCGGAGACCGTGTACCATGTGCGGGACACGTTCCGGCGGCTGGAAGCCAAAGGAATCCAATGCACGGTAAACTGGCCGACATACAAAGGCGCATCGGTGACGATGTGGAGCCTGATCCCGCAAAAGCTGATGCCGCCGACGCGCCTGATGCGCTACTGCTGCTCGGTGCTGAAAGAGGGCGGTGGGGCTGGCCGCATGATTACAACCGGCGTGCGGTGGGCGGAAAGCGCCAGCCGACGAAATAAGCGCGGCATTTACGAAAGTCTGCCGCACGATCTCAGTAAGAAAATCATTATCAACAATGACAATGATGATAAACGTCAGTTATTTGAAAACTGCAAATTGCAGGCAAAACGCGTCTGCAATCCAATAGTGGATTGGACGGATAATGACGTTTGGGATTACATCCGAAGCGAACACATCGAGACGAATCCGCTGTATGCGTGTGGATTTGACCGCGTTGGCTGTGTCGGCTGCCCGATGGCAGGGAAAAAAGGCAGGCAGTTTGAATTTGCGCGATACCCAACATTTGAACGAGCTTATATCCATGCGTTTGACAGGATGCTGAAAATGCGCGTAGTGCGCGGCAAACTGGACGGTTCGTGGCGTATCGGAACAACCGGCAAGGATGTGTTCCACTGGTGGATGGAGGACGGCGTGCTGTCGGGGCAGATTGGATTTGATGAGGAACAGGAATGACACGGGAAGAAGCGATTAAATTTGCAGAACACGCCGTGAATATGACCGGCAAATCAGAGGTCAAAGAGTTTTACAGGATGGCCGCGGCCGCTCTCGCCCAGCCCGGCAACGAGCCGCTGTCGGTCCTTGTGCTGGACGAGCCAGATCGGGAATATATCGACTATATTTGCCCTAAGTGCAAAGAGATTATTTCCCAGCGTAGGCGAGGCCAACACATGAGCACGGTCTATCAGTGCAAATATCACGACAGATGCGGGCAGCGTGTTGATTGGGCGAATCCAGAGCCTGACCGCCGCCCGCCGGAGGGAGAAGCATGACGGACGAGGCCGTGGGGATGGTGATGGAGAGATGGGAGGCGATGAAAGATGGCAAGACCGATTGATGCATATGTGTTAAACAATGATCTCGTATCTTGGTACAATGACACCGAAGATGAAAAGGAAAAATCTATCCTACGGCGGGTGATGCAGAGAGTGGTTCAAGCGCCTACAATCACCCCGCCGAACGAGCCGTTGACGTGCGAGGGATGCTATTACATCAAAAATAACGACTATTCGCCGTGCGCATGGTGCATTCGGTCGAAAGAAAACGAAGATTACTACCGCCGTCCGCCGGAGGAAGACGCATGAAAGTACTGGTAGCCTGCGAAGAATCGCAGGAGGTCTGCAAGGCGTTTCGGGCGCTGGGGCATGAGGCGTACAGCTGCGATATTGAGCCGTGCAGCGGCGGGCATCCCGAATGGCACCTGCAAGTGGATGCGCTGGAACTGCTGAAAATGCAGTGGGACATGATCCTGGCGTTCCCGCCGTGTACCTACTTGACAGCTGCCGGAGCGGTGCGGCTGTATAATGCAGACCACACGATCAAAGACGAGGGCAGGGACGCAAAAGGGAGAGCAGCAAAACAATTTTTCCTCGCGTTCTTTAACGCGGATTGTTCCAAGATTGCAATTGAGAACCCTGTACCCCTGAAAAGATATGGGCTGCCGCCGTACTCGCAGATAATAGAGCCGTATATGTTTGGGCACCCGTGGAGAAAAAGGACATGCCTCTGGCTGAAAGGGCTGCCGTCGTTGATGGCAACGGATATTGTTATCCCGGAGGGATTGTGGGTGGGCAGTACATCAGCAAAAAGAGACCCTGCATTAAAAGACAGGTATTTTCTGAGTTCAAATCGAGATTCAAAACTACGCGCAAAAACATTTCAGGGGATTGCCCGCGCAATGGCCGAGCAGTGGGGCGGTATATGTCCATCGGAGGGAGAAGAGGTCACCAAATGAAATGTAACGATTGCGGATATTTGGGGTGGGGCGATGACGAGGGGGAGATCGTCTATGGTTGGTGTAGAGTACGTCAGTATTGCCCAGACCTTGGAATTGAAAGAGATTGTTCGAGTTTCCTCAAAAAGCGGCCGGATGCCCTCTCCACGCTCCAGACCGAAAACGAGAAGCTGCGGTCCGAGCTGGAGCAGGTAAAGCGGGAGAAGGATGCGGCGGCAAGCGATCTGGAAAGCGTTATGGCCTATCGCGGTGATAATTTAGACACTTGTCAATTCTGCAAAAGCGGCCAGTGCTATGTAAGGGGCGGGACAAAACAGTGCCTCCCGCAATGGCGCGGCCCAAAGGAGGGAAAGGAGAATGCCTGATGACCAGAACGAGAAAAAAAGTGAAACTGGAAAAATGCTCTAAACCCGAATTGATTTGGGTGATACGGAGAATGTGCCAGTATGCGCTCTCAGAGCGGGAGCTGCGGCTTGCACTGAACGACCTCGAATATAAACGCGAAAGTGACCGGATCGAAAAGGCAAACGCACTGCTGGCCGAGCAGCGCGTCGCGACCGAACAGTATATTGATCTGCTACGACGCTGTGAGGGGAAAGCAATTAAAGATATCCCACCCAAAACGCTGGAGCAGGCTGATGCAGCGCTTTCCAGAGCGCGTGCTGCTGATCGGGCGTGGCGTAAACTGATGGGGGTGAAAAGCGATGAATAAAGACTTGGACTGCTGTACGCATTACAACCGGCAGGGCTATTATACCGGCTATGTGATGCTTCCCGTTTTCCGCGTCCGCATCTGCCGGAACTGCGGCGAGGTGCATGCCGAGTGGAGCAGGGCGGCAAACCTCCTGTTTATGGGACTGTTCCGCTGGTTTTGGAGTGGCAAAGTGCATATTTTGGGACGCTGGTCAGACGATGAATTGTAAAAAAGAGCATTAAAAGATTGACAAACCCGAAATTTGCGGATATTCTGAAAAATCATAAAAACGAGGGGTGGGAGGCTGCGGCCTCCCAGTACCCGTTTCAGTGTCCAAATTGAACACGGAGGGCAAATGAAACGACGCAAAACAACGCGCGCGGGTCGTTTGGTATGGGATGTGATTTACACTGTACCGCGACCGAATGCAACGCAACAGGAGCGAAAGAGCATCCGCGAAGTGACCTCCGAACAGGTCGCGCAGACAAATTGCAATACCGCGCAGCGCAAGCTGGAAATGCTGATGGCTGCCAATTTCGAGCCAGACGATTTGGTGTTTTCGTTAACTTACCGTGACGAAGATCTTCCGGCAAGCCCTGATGTCACGCGGCGGCGACTCGCCAAAGTATTCTCACAGCTTCGCGCCTACCGTCGGGCGCGCGGCCTGCCGGAGCTGAAATACATCTATGTGCTGGAGGGACGGCATGGGGACCACCGGCCGCATGCGCATCTGATTCTCAATGCCGTCGGCGGTGACCTCGATCTGATGAGGTCGCTATGGGTATGGGGAGATAATGTTGATCTCAACTATATCGAGGATCGTGGTTATGATGTTTGGGCCGGTTACTTTACTAAGGAGCGGCGTGAAGCCAGCCTTAACGGGAAAAAGCAGTTTGTCGGCAGCCGCAACCTTGTGCGCCCGACCGTCACCTATCAATGGGTGGACGATGCGGCGATGATCGACCCACCGCCAGGCGTGCAGGTGATTGATGACAGCGGCATCAAGCGAAATGCTTATGCGTCCTGCCGTTATCTCAAGTACATGGTGCCGAAGCGAAAACCAAGGAAACCAAAAAGGGAAAACAATGGAAATCTACGCGCACGCACGCGCGTAGTTGCTGACTTGGAATGGTCTGTAACATCTCACACGGGCATGGAGAAAAAACCGCGACCACCTCGACAAACCCGAAAAACAGCGTATAATAGGAGATAAGGAGTTACCATGATCAAAAACGGATGGTACTGCTGCCCGTATTGCGGCAAGAAACTGTTTCCGGTTGAGCCGGACACTACAGCGCACAATTTGCCGCAGCGATGCAAAGGCTGTAAGCGCCAGCTATATGTGAATATTCCACCAGTGCCAAGTGCCGATGTGCCAAGTGCCGATTGACCAAACCCCAAGTGAGGGGTGCGGTCGGTCGGCTTTTTCTTTTGCCCGAAAGGAGGGCGCGCCATGAAAACCATAGCCGAAATGATACCGGAATACGAGGCCAACCTGGACGCGCTGCGGGCGCGGCGGCTGGAACTTCTGGAGCAGCGCCGGACCGAGCCGCGCTTTGAGCTCCGGTACCGGCTCACCGGCCGCATCGTGGCGATCAACCAGATCATCGCCAGCACCACGGCGGCGCTGGCGGCCATGATGGACTATGGCAAGTAAGCCGCTGCGTCCCTGCCTGCACCCAGGCTGCACGGCGCTGGTGCGTGGCGGCTACTGCGAGCGGCACCGGCCGCCGCGCGTGGAGAGGCGCAGCGAGGACAGCCGCCGCTGGCGGCGCTGGTACAGCCTGCCGGTCTGGACTGACGACCTGCGGCCGGAGCAGCTTGCCCGCGAGCCGTTCTGCCGAGAGTGCGCTGCTCACGGCCTGCGGGTGTACGCCACCGACGTGGACCATGTCGTGCCGCACGATGGCGACTGGTCGAAGTTTATCGACCCAGAGAACCTGCAAAGCCTTTGTCACTCGTGCCACGGCCGCAAAACCGCCGCCGAAAGCAGGGCAAAGGCGCGCGGCAAACGCCGGTGACCGGCCGGACGCTCGGACAGGCGCGGCGCGGGCCTGACGCGCCCGAACCCTGGCGGGAAATCCGTGGATTTCCCGTACATCCCCCCACCCTGGAAAAGTTTCGGGGCGGGGTGCGTAAGACCGCAGGCCCCCCTCCGCGTGGGATTTTCTCCCCACGGCGGGAAAACGATGGTCAACTGTGTCCCCATAGCGGGAGGAAACGAGGTGAATCGAATGGAAACGACAACAAAACTGGAGCTGCTCGACCCCGCGACGCTGATCCCGTCCGCGGCAAACCCGCGGGTGCATAGCCAGCGGCAGATCCGCGAGCTGCGCGCCAGCCTGCGCGAGTACGGCGTGGTGTCGCCGGTGCTGGTGGATCAGGAGCGGAACATCATCGCGGGGCATGCGGTGGTGGAGGCGGCGCTCGCGGAGTGCGTGCCTGCCGTGCCGTGCGTGTATGTGGAGCATCTGACGCCCACCCAGCGTAAGGCCTACATGATCGCATCAAACCGCCTTGCTGAGAAATCCCATTGGGACGACGGCCTGCTGGACGCCTGCCTGCAGGAGCTGTTCGACGCGGGCTTTGACCTGCGGCTGACGGGCTTCGGGGAGTACCGGCTGTCCGACGCGCTGGCGCGGGACACCGCGCCCGACCTGCCCGACGGGGGTCAAGAAATTGACCAGTGCAGGAGGGGCGACCTGTGGGAGCTGGGGAGCCACCGCCTGCTGTGCGGTGACGCGACCAGACCGGAGGACATGCGGCGGCTGATGCGGGACGAGCGGGCGTGGCTGCTGCTGACCGACCCGCCGTATAACGTGGATTACCACGGCGGCACGGCCGAGCATCTGACGATCGCAAACGACAACCTGCCCGCGGACCGGTTCCAGGCGTTCCTCACCGACGCGCTGACGGCGGCGCGCGGGGCGCTGATGCCCGGCGCGGCGTTTTACATCTGGTACGGCGCGTCCAGCACGATGCAGTTCCTTGCGGCCTGCCAGGCGGCAAAGCTGCCCGTCCACGCTTACCTTGTATGGGTCAAAAACCAGTTTGTGCTGGGGCGGCAGGACTACAACTGGCAGCACGAGCCGTGCCTTGCGGGCGGGCTTGCGCCTGCGGATTACGACGGGTGCCTGTACGGCTGGGACGCACGGGCGGGTCACCGCTGGTTCGGCGGGGACGGGCAGGGCACGGTGTATTTCTGCGACAAGCCGCAGGAGAGCGCGGAGCATCCGACGATGAAGCCAGTGGAGCTGTTCGCACGGCAGATACGGAACAGCACGAAAAAGGGCGAGCTTGTGCTGGACCCGTTCTGCGGCTCGGGTACGGCGGTGCTTGCCGCCGAGACCTACGGCCGCAGGTGCAGGGCGATGGAGCTGTCCCCGCATAACTGCGATGTGATCATCCGGCGGTGGGAGGAAATGACCGGCCGCAAGGCCGTGCTGCTGGAGGGAGGTGCGGCCGATGGCGGGACCGAGACAGCCGATTGACCTGCTGGAATACAAGGGAAACAAGCACCTGACCAAAGCCGAGGCCGAGGCGCGGCGCGCGGCCGAGGTGAAAGCGCCGCCGCCCAAAAGCAAGCGGGTGAAGCCTCCGGCCTACCTGCCGGAGAGCCTGCACAAAAAGTTCCGCACGCTGGCAAAGCAGCTCATCGAGATCGGCATTTTAGCGGAGATCGATTACGACTGCCTGGCGCGCTACCTGCTGGCCGAGCAGGCGTACCTGGCGGTCACCGAGCAGGTCAACCGCGCGATCGCGAATCAGGCGATCTCGCTGCTGGAGGACCTGTCCAAAACGCAGACGCGGTATTTCAACCAGTGCGACCGCGCGGCGGCCGCGCTGGGCCTGACGATCTCCAGCCGGTGCCGTCTGGTGGTGCCGAAGCCGCCCGAGGACGAGGCGGCGGGCGACCCGATAACATCTGTTCTGGGTAGGGAAAGGCGGCGCAGGGCATGAAAAACGGAATCATGTGCAGCCTGCTTTGCCCAATGATCAACAAGTACGGCTTTTGCGAGAGCGCGCTGCGCCGCGTCGAGCGGGTACGGGAGTGTCCACACCGTAAAATGCGCGATCAGATGTCCAAATTGAACACCAGAAAAAAGCAATGATTTTCCGGCGCTGTGACGGGCGGCGAGAGCTGCCTGGAATGTGCTATGGCGGCAGGCGGTGTTCCGACCACCGCCCGTCCGTCACAGCGCCGGAGCGGAGAGGAGGTGCGCCGGATGTTTGACGCCGAGGCGGCGTCGTTTGTGTGTGATTTTATCGAGTGCCTGACCTGCTCGAATGGCGCGCCGTTCCGGCTCATGGACTGGCAGCGCGAGACCGTGACCGAGTTCTACGGCCAGCTGATCGAGGCCGAGGGCGGCGGGGCGGACCCCGCCGGACTGTACATCCGGCGGTACCAGTACCTCTATCTGGAGATCGCCAAGAAAAACGGCAAGTCCGAGCTTGCCGCCGCGCTGGGCGTGTACCACCTGTACGCGGACGGGGAAATCAACGGCGAGGTGTATGTCGTCGCGGCGGACCGCGACAACGCGGGCATCGTGTACGCGGCCGCGAAATGGATGGTGGAGCACTCGCCCGCGCTGAAAAAGCGCAGCCGCATCGTGGACAGCACCAAAACCATCTACGACACGGTGAGCGGCTCCAAGCTCAAGGTTTTGTCCTCGGAGGCATACAGCAAGCACGGCTACAAGCCGTCCTGCGTCATTTTCGACGAGCTGCACGCGCAGCCGAACCGCGACCTGTGGGACGTTATGACGTTCGGCGCAGGCGACGCGCGCGAGCAGCCCGTGTGGATTGTGCTGACCACGGCGGGCGACGATCCGGACCGGAAATCGATCGGCTGGGAGGTCCACGAAAAGGCGCTGTCCATCCTGCGGTGCCGCGAGGGGCGCGCCCGCGAGGGCGATATGGACGACCCGCGCTGGCTGCCGATCGTGTACGGCCTTGGCCTGATTGAGGACGAGGACGAGCTGAAGAATATCAACATCTACGACGAGGAATTGTGGCGGCGCTGCAACCCCTCGATCGGCAGGACGGTGAAGCTCAGTACCATCCGCGCGGAGGCGCAGGAGGCGGGGCGCAGCGAGGCGGCGGAGCGGCTGTTCCGCTGGCTGCGGCTCAACCAGTGGATTGCCACGCATACGGTGGGCTGGATACCGGTCACGATCTACGACAAGACGCAATGGAACCCCGAGGGGTGCGCGCACTGGCGCGACGCGGTGAAGCTGCTGCGCGGTAAGCGCTGCTTCGGCGGCGGCGACCTTTCCAAGAGCACGGACCTTACCGCGTTTACGCTGCTGTTCCCGCCCCAGGAGGGGCTGGACAAGTGGGTGGCGCTGTTCACAGGCTGGATACCGCTGGACGACATCGAGGCGCGCGAGCGCGCGGACCACGCGCCCTACCGCGACTGGATACGGGCGGGCTTTCTCCGCGGCTGCGAGGGCGACGTGATTGATTACGAGGACGTGATCGACACCATCATGCAGGCCGCCAAAGACTACGACCTGCGGATTGTTGGCTTTGACCCGTGGCTTTCCACCACGATCACCCAGCGGCTCATGTCGCTGATCGCGGGGGCGGGCAGGCCGACGCAGATCGTGGAGATTCCGCAGAGCATGAAAAGCATCAGCCCACCCATGAAAGAAATGGAACACCTCATCCGCACGCACGAGATGCTGCACGTCCACAACACGGCCGCGCGGCAGTGCTTTGCAAACGTGCGGTGCGATACGGACAGTAATGAGAATATACACCCCAACAAGAAGCGCTCACGCGGGCGCATCGACATTACCGTGAGCTGGATTATCGCGTTTGCGGCGAGCAAGCTGGCTGCGGGTCCCAGCATCAACGAAAAAGTACAAGCGGAGGATTGGAGCCTATGCTGAAAAAGATAAAAACCACGCTCTGGCTGTATCTGGACGACCTGCTGCTGATCGCGGGCGGGGCCTGCCTGTCCCGCGCGGCCGCGCTGGTCCATCCGGCGCTGGGCTGGGGCGCGGCGGGCGCGTTCCTGGTCTGGTACGGCCTGCTGGTTGCCCGTGCGGACGCGGGGAGGTGGCGTAAATGATCGCAAGCAAAGCGGCCGCGCAGTCGGTCAGCTATGAGGCGGTAGACTACGACGAGTTCCTGCAGCGCATCGCGCGCGTGTTTTCGTTGGATAACGACGCGGGCGAGATCGCGGTGTCAAACGCGGAGCGGCTCTCGCCGGTGGCGGCGGCGCACCGCATCCTGACCAACTCCATGAGCCTGCTGCCAATCGCGCTGCGGCGCAGGGCAGGCGGCGAGCGGCAGGAGCTGACCACGCGTCCCGACCTCGATTATGTGCTGCACAGCCGCATGAACGACGCGATGAGCCCCGCGATGGGCAAAAAAATCATGATGAGCCAGGCGTTTTGGCACGGCCTGGGCGCGGCGTACATCGAGCGGGACGCGGTCGGCCGCGTGACCGGCCTCATCCCGCTGCAGACGGCGGGATACCAGTACCTGAAAGACCGTGAGACCGGCCAGAGCTGGTATGCGTTCACAGTGGACGATATGGTGCGCAAGTTCCAGCCTGGGGACCTGCTGCTGTGCTTCTTCGAGAGCTACGACGGGAAATGGGGACGCGGCGTGCTCGACCTCGCCCGCGAGACTGTGGCCACCGACCGCGCGGCGCAGAAATACCTGCGCAAGTTCTACGCGGGCGGCGGGCGGCTGAGCGGCATTATCGAGATCGACACGGACGCGGACCGGAACACGCGCGCCAAGGTGCGCGACGCTTTCAACGAGTACGCTTCGAGCATGGACAACGCCTACAAGGTCGCGGTGTTGGACAAGGGGATGAAGTTCACCTCGCTCGGCGTCACGCAGTCTGAAATGCAGTTTATCGAAAGCCGCAGCTTCTCGGTGGAGGAGATCGCACGGTTTACCGGCATCCCCGAGTTTATGCTGCAGAGCGGCAAGCAGAGCTACAACAGTAACGAGCAGCAGCAGCTCGTGTTCGTAACCAACGCGCTCGTACCCCATGTGACCATGTGGGAGCAGGAATGGGCGTACAAGCTGTACACGGACGCGGAGCTGCGGGACGGCTGCTACATGCGCTTCAACGTGTCCGCGCTCATGCGCGGGGACGACGCGACGCGCAGCAAATTTTATCAGACGATGGTGTACAGCGGCATTCTGAACCCTGACGAGTGCCGCGCGATGGAGGAGCGCAACGCGATCCCCGGCGGCGCGGGGCAGCGGTTCTTTATCACGAAAAACCTGGACACCATCGACCATATTGTACAGGGGGAGGTGAAATAGTGAGGACACAGATGAACGGCTATGTCGTGTCGGACGACGACGCGGAGCTGTACCGGTATTTCGGCTTCAGCGTGGTGTCGCCGCGCGACGTGCGGCAGGCCATCGCGGATAATCCCGAGGGCGAGCCGCTGACGCTGGAGGTCAACTCGGGCGGGGGCAGCATGTTCGCGGGGTATGAGATTTACACCATCCTCAAGGCGGCGGGCATCCCGACCGAGGTGGAAATTCAGTCGCTGGCCGGTTCGGCCATGAGTGTGGCCGCGATCGGCGCGGACGTGGTGCGCGCCTCGCCGGTGGCGCAGTTTATGATCCACCTGCCGAGCCTGCGCACCGAGGGCGACAGCGTGGAGCATAAGCGCAGCCTGCAGGCGCTCGCCAGTTTCAAGGCGAGCGTGTTAAACGCCTACGAACTCAAGTGTGCGGGCAAAAAGACGCGCGGCGAGCTGGACGCCATGCTGCGCGCCGAGACGTGGATGCCCGTGCAGGACGCGATGGCGGCGGGCTTTGTGGACGCGGTACTCTACGACGAGGACGGCGTGATCGCCAGCCAGGCGGTGATGTGCGCGCAGAGCGGCATCCGCGCGCTGGCGACCGCGGGCGGCCTGCCCGACGCGGCCGAGCTGCGGGCGCGCAAGGCCGAGATGGACAAGGGCGGCAATCCGCCCCCGCAGGAGCCGGAGGGCGATAAAAACGCGCTCGCGCTGGCAAAGGCACGGCTCGAGCTGCTTAAAAATATGTGACGGGGCGGCAGCCCCAGAGAGGAGAACGATATGGATTACAGCAGGAAAATTGCCGAGCTCAAGGCAAATAAGGGCGCGCTTGTGACGCAGGCGAACGCCGCGGCGGACGCGGGCGAGCTGGACAAGCTGACCCAGCTCAATGTGCAGATTGCCGATATCAACAACCAGATCAAGGCCGTGGAGGAGCTGCGCGCGGCTTCGGGCGGGCAGGCCGAGCCGGAGGGCAGCGGCAAGCCCGCGCCGGAGGACAGGGGCAAGGACCGCCCGTTCGCTTCGCTGGGCGAGCAGCTGCGCGCGGTGATGCTGGCGGCCAAGGGTACGCCGGACAACCGGCTCGGGGCGGTAAACGCGGCGCAGGGGATCAATACCGGCAGCGGCACGGACGGCGCGTTCGCCATCCAGGAGGATTTCGCGGGCGTGATCCTGGAGACCGCCGCGACCTCGGGCGATATCCTGTCCCGCGTGGACAGCTACACGTCCGGCGCGGCGTCCAACGCGGTGCGCTTTATGACCTGCGACGAGACCGACGTCTCCGAGAGCGTGTACGGCGGCGTACAGGCGTACTGGGCGAGCGAGGCCGCGACCGTCGCCGCCAGCCGGCCGAAGTTCTACGAGACCAGGATCGACCTGGACAAGCTGATGGCGTTTATCTACATCACCGAGGAGGCGATGGAGGACATGCCGTTTATGTCCGGCCTGCTCAATAACGCGATGGCGACCGCCGCCAACCGTCTGCTGGAGGGCGCGTGCATCGACGGCGACGGCGTGGGCAAGCCGCTGGGCATCCTGCACGCACCCAGCCTGGTCACGGTGGAAAAGGAGAGCGGCCAGACCGAAATGCTGACGTTTAAGAACATCGCGCGCATGTACGGCCGCATCCTGCCGCGCTGCAAGACGGGCGCGGTTTGGGTGATGCATCCGGACATGGCCGAGGAACTGCCGTTCCTGACGCTGCCGGTAGGTACGGGCGGCGTGCCGGTGTACCTGCCGCCCACGGGCGCGACCGGCGCGCCCTACGCGACGCTGTACGGCAAGCCGATCATCGAAACCGACCATATGGCCGAGGTCGGCAAGGCGGGCGATATCGGCCTGTTCGACCTCAAGCAGTACATGCTGCTGCGCAAGGGGACGGTAAAGCAGGATATGTCCATCCACGTTGAGTTCCTGACCGCGCAGAACTGCTTCCGGCTGCAGCTGCGTGCGGGCGGCGCGCCCAAGGGCAAAAACGCGGTAAAGCTCAAAAATTCCAAGGTGCTGCGCTCGCCGTTCGTGGTGCTGGGCGCGCGGTCGTAAGGGAGGTATCACGCTATGCTGAACAACCAGAGAATAACGGAATCCATGCTGTCCGCGCCCGCGTCGCTCGCGGGCGACGGCAGCGTAACGTCCGCCTGGGCGGACATGAACAACCGCTATGATTACACCTTTCTCGTGGCGGTGGGCGCGATGGCGGCCAGCAAGGGCGTGAAGCTCGAGCTGCTCGGCTCGAACGATTCGGGCGGCAGCGGCGCGGAGCCCATCAGGGAGCTGTCCCACACGGCGGACAGCGGCGGCGAGACCGGCCGCCTGTTCGCGGTGCGCGGCAGGGTGACGCCGGACTGGCGCTATCTGGCGGTGAAGCTCACCAATCTGGACGACACCACTGCGACGGTGGCGGCGGTCATGCTGGTGTCCGACACGCTCTATGTGCCGGACGACGGCGGAGTGACCGTCCTGCAGGTATGACCGCCGCGGGACGGGCGGCTGAGGCGGACGAGCGCCTCGCCGCCTGCAAAAAATACATGAAAGTGGACTATGACGAGGACGACGAGCTGATCGCCGGTCTGATGCAGGCGAACGACGCCTATCTGAGCGGCGCGGGCGTGCGGCGGGAGGCAAATCCCGCCCAGCACGACCTGATCGTGCAGGCCATGACCTTGCAGATGTACGACGCGCGCGGCGCGGACACGCCCCAGCAGGCGCTGGAGACCGTGCCGCCCGTGGTGCGGCAGATGTTCAATCAGCTCAAATTCCGGTGCAATTACGGAGGTGCGGACGATGGCGGTACAGGCGGGTGAGATGCGGGAGCGGGCGGCCGTGTATCGGGAAGAACCCGTGACCGACGAGAACAACGAGACCGATTATGTGTATCAGCCGCTGCGCACGATCTGGGCGAATGTGACGCCCACAAGCGGCCGCACAGCTGAATTGCCGGGCGAGGCCGAGCGCGCGGAGATCACCCACAAGGTGACCATCCGCGAGGCGTCGCTGCCGGAGATTTGCCGCGGGATGTATTTCGTCGTGCGCGGCCTGCGGCTGGACGTGCTGTACTGGTATCCCATCTACAACCGGCGCGGCTGGCTGGAGATCTTCTGCCGCATGGTGCAGGGCGAGGTGCAGGCGGATGGCGCGTGATGGCATCGACCTGTCCGAGCTGGACGAATTTACGGACCGGCTGATCCAGTCCTCCAAGGAGGCAGGTAAAGCGCAGAAGAAATTCCTGCGCGATCAGGGGACCAGGCTGCGGCGCAAAACCGCGCAACGGGCGCGCGCAGAGGTACCCAAGGTGCGGGTGGAGCGTCCGCGGTATGTCCGCGAGGCGGGGCAGTACCATAAATCCATCAAGCGCGGCAAGCTGCACACTAAAAACGGCGCGCTGCGCATCCGCGTATATTCGGGCGACCCTATCGCGCATCTGATAGAGGACGGCTGGACGCCCAAGGCGCGCGACGGCAGCAGAGGAGCCGCCCAGGACGGCAAGAGCGTTTTTGAGAAAGCGTTTGAGGCGTTCACGCCAGGCTACGAAAAAGACGCTGAGGAGATGATCGACGAGATGATCCGCAAGATATGAAGATCAAGGACATTCGCGCGGCGCTGACCGCGCTGGTGCGGGAGATTGCGCCGCGCGCGCCGGTTGTGAAAACGGATGCCCGCAAGCCGGTGCCTCGTCCCTCGTTCCGCATCGACGTGCTGCCGGTGGGCGGCGGCGCGGCCTGCGGCGGGGCGCGCGAGCGCGAGGTGGACGTGGACATCTGGTATTATCCCAAAGACACGGACCACCCGCGCGACGAGTGCGACGCGGTGGCGGACAAACTGCTCGCCGCGCTGGACGGGGGCTTTGAGGCGGGCGGCATCTGGCTGCCGCTGGACGAGGACGCGAGCTGCGATACCTCGCAGGACGTGCTGGCGTGCCAGTTCAGCGTTTCGTGGGTCGAGACCGCCGCAGAGGAGGGCGAGCCGATGGAGGAACTTATTTACAACGGGGAGGAGCTGACAACCTGATATGGCAATTACCATGCCGAAAATCGAGGTCACGTTCCGGCAGCAGGCAACGAGCCTGATCGCGCGCAGCGCGCGCGGTGTGGCGGTGCTGATCGTCCGAGACGATACCAACAAGACCTTTACCCATAAACAGTACGCAGACCTGTCTGCGCTGCAGGCGGACGAGGCGCTGTACACGGCGGACAACTACGCGGCGATCGGCGACATGCTGGCGTTCGCGCCGTACCAGAGCCATGTGTTCCGTTTGGACACCACCGGCACGCTGGCGGACACGCTGGCCGAGATCGGCCGCACGGTCAAGATGGGATGGCTTGCGGTCGCGGGCCAGTCTGCCGAGGACGGCGCGGCGCTGGCGAGCTGGGTCAAGACGCAGGCCGCCAGGAGCCGGAGCTACAAGTGCATTGTACACAACGTGACGCCCCTGCCGGACGATATGCACGTGGTGCATTTTGTAAACGAGAGCGTCACCTTTGCGGACGCGCGCGGCGAGCAGGACGGCGAGGCATACCTGCCGAGCCTGCTGGCGATCATGGCCGTGTGCAACGTCGAGCGCGGCTGCACGGGCTACCACTGCTCCAACCTTGCGGCGGTGGAGGAGGTTGCGGACAACGACACGGCGGTCGGCGCGGGCAAGTTTATCCTGTTTAACGACGAGGAGGGCGCGGTGCGCATCGGCCAGGGCATCAACAGCCTGACGACGCTGGACGGCAAGACCAAAACCGAGGACATGCAGTTCATCGAGACCGTTGAGGCGATGGACCTGATGCGGGACGATATTACGTCCACGTTCCGCAGTACCTACCTCGGCAGCTACCGCAACACGCGGGACAACCAGATGCTGTTCATCGCGGCGCTCAACAGCTCGTATTTCCGGCAGCTCGCGGCCGAGAATATCCTCGACCCCGACCACGCCAACGCCGCCAGCATCGACGTGGAAGCGCAGCGCGCCGTGTGGGTGGCGAGCGGCAAGGCCGAGGCCGCGGACTGGGACGACGATACCGTCAAGGCAACTCCGTTCAAGCGCACGGTGTATCTGGCGGGCGACGTGAAAATCCTCGGCAGCATGACCGACCTGATTTTCCCGATCAGCCTGTTTTGAGGAGGTGTAAGACATGCCTGATTTTAACCCTAACCGTGTGATGCACGGAAGCGGCGGCACGGCCTGGTGGAACGGCAAAAAGCTGACCACCCTGCAGAGCGTGGAGGCAAAGGTCACCGGCGATTTTGAGGACATAAACGTATGCGGCGACCCCGC
This sequence comes from Intestinibacillus sp. NTUH-41-i26, assembly GCF_032769475.1. Classification (GTDB taxonomy): domain Bacteria; phylum Bacillota; class Clostridia; order Oscillospirales; family Butyricicoccaceae; genus Agathobaculum; species Agathobaculum ammoniilyticum. Next base: position 2,870,997 of record NZ_CP136477.1, on the reverse strand, counting down.
GACCTACCGCATCTATAACGGCTACTCGGGCGAGGGGACGCTCGTGTGGCTCAAGATCGACAGCGACGTGCTGGTGCAGATGGCCGAGGCGTTCCGCACGGGCATCATGCCGGAGATCACGGTTATCACGGCGCAAACACAGAAAGGCACGAACAAGGTCGAGCGCGTGGCGTACAGCGATATCACGGTGGACGAGTTTATGCTCGCCAAGTTTGAGAAAAAGGCCAAGACCGAGCAGGAAGTGCCGTTTAAGTTCGGCAACTTTGAAGTTTTGGAGACATTGTAAGGAGGACATATGGACAAGAAACTGCTGGAGCAGCTCGCGGCGCGGGCCGAGCAGAAAGAAAAGGACCGGCTGGAGGTCAAGGCGTTTTCGGTAGGCGGCGTGGACATGCTGTTCCACAAGCCCGCGCAGGCCGACCAGCTGGACTATGTCGAGGCGATCAACGAGGCCAGCGGCGCGCGTGATTCGGTTGCGGTGAGCGTTTCCCTGATTTATGACTGCTGCCGCGATCTGCAGGACCCAGCGCTGCACGAGGCGCTCGGCGTGACCGACCCTTACGACACGGTGCGCCGCCTGATGGATATCAGGGAGATCGACAAACTGGGCGCGGCGCTGGCGCGGTGGATCGGCCTGCTGCCGGACAGCGGCGAGAAACAAAGCCGCGCCGAGCAGCTGGAGGCCGCCGCAAAAAACTGATCGAGCGCGACCCGCTGCTTGACCTTGCGGCGTTTTACGCGCCGCGCGGCATCACGCCCGAGGAGGTCCGGCGCATGAGCCTGGCCGATCGGGCGGTGCTGCGGGTCGGACGGGCGCGCTATTACGAGGAAACGCGGCTGGTGACCGCATGGGGCATCGCAACGGCATTCCCCGCGGAGGAGAAAAAGGAGGGCGCGCATGGCGAAAAATAAGGTCATCAACACCGTCCTCAACCTGCGCGACAACATGTCCGGCGGGCTGCTCAAGGCCGCGCAGAACGCGAAAAAGAGCAGCGATAAGATTGATAACAGCATGATCCAGTCCACGCGGAAAGTGATTGCGTTTAAGAACAAGGCAGTTTCCGCGATGCAGGAGTTTGCGAAAAAGTCCGCGCTTGCGGCGGGCGCGGCGGTGGGCGGCCTTGCCGCCGCCTTTGTGGCGCTGGACGGCGCGACCGAGGAATACCGCGTGGCGCAGGGCAAGCTGAACACCGCCTTTGACGCGGCGGGCTTCTCGGCCGACGCGGCGCGCAAAAGCTACCGCAATTTTTACGCGATCCTGGGCGACACGGACACCGCCGCCGAGGCGAGCCAGCTGCTCGCCAAGCTCGCGCAGAACGAGCGGGACGTCGGCACCTGGACGCGGATCGCAGCGGGCGTTTCCGGCACCTTTGGCGACAGCCTGCCGATCGAGGGGCTGATCGAGGCGGCCAACGAGACCGCCAAGGTCGGGCAGGTGACCGGCACGCTGGCCGACGCGCTCAACTGGGCGGGCATCCTGGAGGACGATTTTAACGAGCGTCTCTCCGCTTGCGGCTCGGAAGCGGGGCGCAACAAGCTGATTATGGACACGCTGGCGCGCACCTATGAGGGCGCGGCGACCGCGTTCTACCAGAACAACAAGCAGGTCGTGGACGCGCGGCGCAATCAGGCGACGCTGAGCGAGATAACCGCAAAGCTGGGCGACGCCTCCGCGACGGCCAAAAACAAGCTGTGGGAAATGCTCGGCGCGCAGGCGGACGGCAGCATCCGCGCAGGCTCGGCGCTGGAATGGCTGAACGACAAGGCGACGCAGTTTTCGGACTGGGTCGCGGGACTGGACATGGACGGGCTGGCGGCACAGTTTGACCAGCGGTTCGCGTGGGCGGTGGAAAAGGGCGGCCAGGCGTTCGCCTGGGTGCAGGACAACGGCGACACCATTATCCGCGTGCTGAAAACGATCGGCGCGGCGTGGGGGATTACAAAAGTCGTGCAGTTTACCTCCAGCGTCGTGACCGCGGGCAAGACGCTCCTGGGCTTTGTCAAAACAGCGGGCGTGCTGATCTCCGCAAATCCCGTTGTGCTTGGTATTGCGGCGGCGGTGGCCGCGGGCGCGCTGCTGATCGCAAACTGGGACAAGGTCAAGGAGTTTGCCGCCGGCCTGTGGCAAAAGATCAAGGACGTGTTTGGCGGCATCAAGGATGCGATCGTCGGCGCGTTTGACAGCGCAAAGGACGCGGTCGGCTCGTTTTTCTCCTGGCTGGACGATAAGATCGAGAGCGTGCCGCTGCTGGGGCAGCTATATAAGGGCGCGAAAGGCATCGGCTCCTCCGTCCTGGATTGGCTGGACGGCGCGACACGCATCCAGCCGCGCGGTAACGCGCTCGGCACGAGCTACTGGCGCGGCGGTTTGACGCGGGTCAACGAGCGCGGCGGCGAGATCATCAACCTGCCGAGCGGCGCGCGGATCATCCCACACGACGTATCCGCGCGCATGGCGGGCGGGCCGCAGGTGACGGTAAACGTCACCGTGGCGGGCAACGTGATCGGCAACCGCCAGTATGCGGACGAGCTGGGAGAGACGATTGTGCGGAAGATTATTCGTGCGTGGGATAACGTATAAAGCAAAAGCCGCCCCAGAGAGGGGCGGCGTGATAGACAAAGAACGACAGCGTATGCTATAATAAAAACGGACGCTGTTACATATTGGCGGTTAGCCCACCTTTTCCCCGCGCATTTTACCGCGAGGGGAGGTGATGCGAATGTGGAGAAAGGCTTTTCAGCTTTTGTTTTGCGCGGCAATCCTGCTTTGCGCAATGTCCATAAAAGCGCGTTGACCGCTCGGCTGGCCCCGAACGGTCAACTTGTGTTGAACTGGAATAAGGGCTGACCGCAGTAACAGCGTCCCTTTGCATCTGTATTATAGCGCGAGCGCCCCGTCTTTGTCAAGTTCGGCAAGGACGGGGCGCTTTGCATACGGCGTTATTCGACCTGCAGCTCGCGTTTGAGCGCGGCCTGCAGGACGGCGCTGACGTTCAGATCGGACTGGCGCGCCTTTTCGTCCAGCCAGGCGGGCAAGGTGACGTTGCGGCGCACCGTGCGGTTATCGTGCGCGCGGCGGTAGGCGTCGAAGTCTACATCGACCAGCGAGGCGATCTCGCCCGGGGCGCATTCCACTGCGGACAATGCGGACGGTTCAGGGAGCGGCTGTCCGTCGTCCTGCAGGGTAATGCCCATCAGTCCGATTGCGTCGCGCGCCATGAAGATGGCTTCGGCCATGTCCTCCCCCTGCGTATTGAGCGGGAAGTCCGGCACGGTGACCATATAGCCGCCCTCTTCGCAAGGCGTGAAGATCACAGGATAGACCTTTTTCATGTGAAAATTCTCCTTTCAGTATTGCTTCCGGCATATGCGGCGGGGCTTTATTTCAGCCCCCGCCGCCTGATGATCGCTTTTGCAACGGCTTCTTTGATTTCGCGTTGTCGGGAAACCGGCTCGTTATCGGTGCCGTTTGTGTAAATGTCGTGGTTGCCGCCGTCCCGTTTCAGCCACCAGCCGTTACGTTCCAGTAGTTTTATCAAATCCCGTCTTTTCATAAGGTGTCCTCCTTATGATTCTATTATACACATTTAGTGTGTATAAGTCAAGGGATTTTTGAAAGAAGGCGGTAAATATTTATAAGGTTATCCTATCATTCAACAACAACGAGGAGGTCATGGTGCTGCCGCATGTGCCGCCGGACTTTCCGCTGCCCGAGCCGGAGCAGCACAACGAAACCTATGAGGGCCTGAGCCGCGACTACCGCCGGATCGGCACGCTGGGGCTGCGGCAGTATACATGGGAGAGCATTTTCCCCGTGGGCCGCCGTTACCCGTTCATGCCGCCGGAGGCGAGCGACAACGGCTGGGACTATGTGGCGTTCTTCCAGCGGGGGCGCGAGCGTAAAATCCCGTTCCGCATGATCGTGCTGGACAGCGGCGGCGCGTGCCGCCTGAATACGCCTGTCACGGTCGATGCGCTCGACCTCAGCGTGCGGCGCAATGGGGACATTGCGTACAGCATCCGCTGCACCGAGTACCGGTTTGTCGTGTAAGGGAGGGACGGCATGGCACAGGAGTATGCAGACGAGCATCGTCTGATCCGCTACCGCGGCGGGCAGGCGCGCGACATCACCGCCTTTGCGGGCAACCTGCAGGCCGTGGACGAGCTGAACGCGCTCAGCGTGGAGCTGTCCTTTGACGTGATCACCGCGCCGTGGGACGGCTATGTGGAGAAAAACCTCGTGACGCCGGGCGACAAGCTGCGCCTGGTCAACCACGACAGGACCGTGTTTGCCGGACAGGTGGAGCGCGTCGGGCTGGACGGCAGCGCGACCGCTTACGACCGCGGCTGGTACCTCAATAAGAGTACGATCATCCTGCAGGCGTCCGGCATAGCGGCAGACGAGGCGATCCGGCGCGCCTGCGCCAAGGCGGGCGTGGGCGTGGCCGAGGTGTGCAGCCTGCCCGCCAAAGTCACACAGGTCTGGACGGGCGACACGCCCGCGGACATCATCAGCGAGATACTGGATGCGTGCGCGGCCGAGACCGGCAGGCAGTACCAGTATTTTGTGTCGGACGAGGGGCTGACCGTGCGGGAGCTGCCGAACGAGGCGATCAAGGCGTACCACAAGCCCGCGGACAACCTTGCGGCGTTTGACATCACCTGGGCGCTGGGGCAGGTTTCGGGCGAGGACAGCATCGCGGAGCTGCGCAACGCGGTGGTGATCGCCGCCGAGCAGGACGGCAAGGCGTACATCGGCGCGCAGGCGTTGAACGCCGCGAGTGTGGAGGAGTACGGCTTTTTGCAGTATGTGGCTACCGTGACCAGCGACCCAGGGGACGCGCAGCTCCGGCAGATGGTGCGGAACCTCCTGTCCCAGCTTGACCGCGTGGGGCGCACGCGCACCATCAGCGAGATATGGGGCTGCGACGAGGTGACGAGCGGCGTGGTGCTGGATTTCAACAGCCCCGCGTTCGGCGTGTCCGGCCGGAACAGGGTGACGCGCGTCACCCACCACTACGGCGGCGCGGGACACACGATGGAGCTGGAGCTCGAGGCGCTGGACGAGCCGCGTGCGGCGGGTACAACGGACACGGTGAGCGTATACGGCCTGCCGGACGATATTGGCAGCGCGGGCGGCGCGGACGGTGTGACGGTAGGCGGCGGGGACGGCTCGGCCGCAGCCTTTGTGTCGGCCGCGCAGGGAGAAGTCGGCTACCGCGAGGGCGCGGGCAACCGGAACAAATACGGCCAGTGGGCCGGTATGGACGGCGTTGCCTGGTGCGTGATCTTTGTCTGCTGGTGCGCGGCGCAGGCGGGCGCGCCCATCCCGACCGGATACAGCTATGTCGGGGATATGAGCGCCTACTTTCAGGCGCGGGGCCGGTACCGCACGGTGGCGAGCGGCTACATCCCCAAGGCGGGCGACCTGATGATACAGGGCGACCGGCACATCGGCATTGTGCGCAGCGCGTCCCGTGCGAGCGTGCAGACCGTGGAGGGCAACTATTCGGACAGCGTGGCGAATGTGACGCGGTACTACAGCGAGATCAGCGGCTTTTGCACGCCGTGGGGGTAAACAGGCATGGCATATGATTATGAAATGGCGCAGCGGCTCCGGCGGCTCGGCCGGTATCAGCCGCCGCCCGCCTGGTATGAGGCGGTATGCGCGGCGGTTTCGCCGCCGACCTTTTCCGTGATGGAGGGGAACGCCCTCTTTACTGCGGAAAACGGCCTGACCATGACGGCGACCGCCGCCGCGCGGGAGTGGCACAGCGGCGACAAGGCCGCGGCGGTCCTGTCCGGCGGCTCGCTGCTGGTGATCGACAAAATATGAAAAAGCCGCCCCGAGGGGCGGCGAGGATGGACAAGGAACGACGGCGTGTGCTATAATACAGGCGGACGCTGTTACATATGGCGGTCAGGCTCATTTTCCCCCGTTCGTCTCGGGCGGAGGGAGGTGAGGCGAATGTGGAGAAAAGCCTTTCGGCTTCTGATATGCGCAAGCGTGCTGCTGCGTATTTTATCCATAAAAGCGTTCTGACCGCTCGGCTGGTACCCAAGCGGTCAGAGGTTTAACTTTGATTGCATAAGGGCCTGATCGTTGTAACAGCGTCCCTTTGTATCTGTATTATAACGCGCGCGCCCCGTCTTTGTCAAGCACGGCAAGGACGGGGCGCTTTTGTTTTGCAGGGAGGTGCATCAATGACGCAGACCATTTTTCCGGTGATCCCGACCGATATCCCCGCGCAGGCGGCGGCCGGTATCGGCCGCGCGCCCGCGTTCCAGTGGGAGGAGGACGGCCGGAGCGGGGCGTTTCAGCTGGTGGACGGGGCGCTGCAAGAGCGGACGGGCGTGGAAGCGGTCAAACAGTGGTTTGAGCTGATGCTGCGGCAGACGCCGGGCGCTGTACCGGTTTACCGCACGGACAGCTCGACCCAGCCGGGCGTGGACCGCACGCTGCTCGACCGCCGCATGCCGGAGGGCTGGGTGCAGGCCGAAATCGAGCGGAACGTCCGCGAGACGGCGGCGTTCTGCCCGGCGGTGCGCACGGTGGACAGCTTCGCGTTTACGCGGCTGCGGCGCGGCCTGCAGGTGGCGTTCACCGCGCGCCTGCACACGGAGGAAACAGTGGAGGTGAGCGCCTATGTCGGCGGCGAGTGATATCCTGCAGGAGCTGCTGGCGGCAATGCCGGACAGCTACCAGAAAACCATCGGCTTCCCCACCTACGACCTGCTGGCGGCCGCCGCCCTGCGCATGGAGGGGACGGACGCCGAGATCGAGGCGGCGAAAGCCAGGCTCGACCCTGAAAACCTGACGGGGGACGAGCTGGACCGCTATATCTTCCCGCGCACCGGCCTGGAGCGCCGTCAGGCGACGTTCGCGCACGGCGTGGTGCATGTGACCGGCACGGGGACCGTGAGCGAGGGCGACCTGTTTGAGAGCGGGGGCGGCGTGCAGTTTTACGCCACGCAGGCCGTCCAGATCACCGGCGAGGGCGATGTACCCGTGACCTGCCGTCAGGACGGGGCGGCGGGCAACCTGCCCGCGCACAGCGTGACGCAGATGCCGGTGACGATTGCGGGCATATCGGCCTGCGACAACCCCGCGCCCATGACCGGCGGCTACGACGAGGAGGCCGACGCGGCCTATTATGAGCGGCATCTGCTCAAGGTGCGCACACCGCCCACGTCGGGCAACATCTACCAGTACCAGAGCTGGGCGCTGGAGGTCGCGGGCGTGGGCCGCGTGAAGGTGTTTCCACTGGGGCATGGTGACAACACGGTGGACGTGGTGCTGGTGGACAGCACGGGCCAGCCCGCGGACGAGGAGCTGGTGGAGGCGGTGCAGGACTACATCGATCCGGACAGCACGGGCGAGGGCTACGGGCAGGCTCCGATCGGGGCGCGGTGCTATGTCAGCGCGGCGACGGGAAAGGCCGTTGCCGTCTCCTGCACGGTGTCCAAGCTGAACACCGGAGACGGGGACGGGGCAGTGACCGCAGCGGTCAAGGCGGCGATTGCGGCCTATCTGGCCGAGATCGCGTTTGAGCAGGATTTTGTCAGCTACGGCCAGATCGCGGCGGCGATCCTGAGCGCGGAGGGCGTACTGGATTTTGAAAACCTTGCGGTAAACGGCGGCACGGCCAACGTTGCCATAGGGGAGCGGGAGTGCGCCGTACTCGGGGAGGTGGCAATCACCTATGCCTGAATATGACGACATGCTGCGCAGCCTGCCGTCCGCGTACCGGCGCGACCCGTGGGTGACCGGCCTGCTGGGCGCGGTGGCGGGCGTGGACAGCGCCCAGCGCGCGGACGCCGCCGAGACCGCGGACCAGATGTTTCTGGACAGCATGACCTGGCTGCTGCCTGTTGAGGAGCGCGAGGCGGGGCTGACGCCCGAAAAGGGCGCGTCCATCGAGGACCGGCGCGCGGCGCTGGCCGCGAAATGGCGCAGCCTGTCCGGCAAGTGCGACATTGAGCTGATCCGCACCATCTGCGGGAGCTGGAACGGCATTGCGGCCGAGGTGACCTATGACGGGGTATCGTGCGTTACGATCCTGTTCCGCTCCACGGCGGGCATGCCAGGCAACATGGAGAGTGTGCGGCGCGCGCTGCGCGAGGTCATCCCCGCACACCTGCGGTATGAGATCACCGCGGCGCTGCTGCGCCAGGGCGGGAGCCGGACGTACAGCGCGGCCGCAGGGACGCGGGCCAAACATTACGGAGAACACGAGGTGATGCTATGAGTTGGACAAATGCGGCCATCACGACCGCGGGACACGCCCTGCAGGCGGCGCTCGTCGGCACGGGCAAGGGGCTGGTATTTACGCGCGCGGCAAGCGGCGCGGGGCTGGCCGCCGGAACGCTGGAGGAGCAGACCGCGGTCACGGACGAACGGCAGGCGCTTTCCCTGCAGCCCGCGCAGGTGCTGGAGGGCGCAAAGGTACGGGTGCGGGCGGTACTGGTCAACACCGGCCTTTCGGCGGGCTACACCATGCGCCAGCTTGGCTTTTACGCGCGCGCCGAGGACAGCGAGGACGAGGTGCTGTATGCGCTGGTGCAGGACGAGGCGGGCGACCCCATCCCAGCCGCAGCGGAAAGCCCGGGCTTTTCGGTGGACTGGACGTATGTTTTCAGTTTTGGCAACGCGGCCGAGGTGACGGTGGAGCTGGACCCTGCGGGCGTGATCGGCTGGGGCGCGGTCGGCCAGCCGGACGGTGTGGCGGGGCTTGGGCCGGACGGCAAGGTGCCGGAGGAGCAGCTGCCGGAGATGGATTATGTCCCCGCGGGAAGCGCTGCGCCGATCGAAGGGCTTCCAACGAATGACGTTCGCACCGGCATCGTGCGGGATGGCCAGAGCATCGCGGCGGGGGATGTGGTGAATGTTCAGGACGGGGAAATCTACCGTGATGTTGTGGCACAGAAAAACGTGGAAACAGTACTTTTATCTGTGGGAACATCTAGTTGTGCATGTGATACTTTCCCAGACGGCGTAATACTCGCGTCGCTTACTAGATCTTCTGATAACGGACCTACAACTTGGCTCTTAGATAGTGACGGGCGAATTATTACGAGTATTGCTGGAGAATCAAATGATAGAAAAACCCGTCAGGTGTTTTGTCTGTCGAATACGCTATGTGGAATACTAAATCGGCTTAGCGACAATAGGGTTACTGTTCAATATCTTACCCGAAATGGTAACAGCCTTTCTGTAAAAAACACATTCCTTGTTATAGCCGACACAGCTAATACGGATGCCGTTGCGGTTCCGTTATCTCCACTGACGCATTTGTTAATTTCCGGATCAGCCACGTCGTTGAGTGTAATGATACGCGATACGGACAAGAACCAGAGCATATCTGCCGGAACATTAAACGTTAATGTTTATAGCTCCTCCCTCTCCGCAACCCGCATCCCAGACGACGACAATGGAAACAAGCGCGCATGCATCTTCTTTTCCGATGCCGGAGATGGTATCAAGGGCAAGGCTGTTATTGTGACGATTGACAGCTCCAATGCGGTGACGTTTGGCGAGGTTGCGACGATTATAAATTCAACAGCGCATCATGTTCAGTGCACATACTCTAACGGGGTAATCTATGCTTTGTCTCAAACCACCCTATATGTATTTAATGAAGCCCTATCTGTTCTGGGTAATGCCGGCCTTTATGGTAGCGGCACAAGCGGTGCTGATACAGCATTGATTGGATTGCCGACCGGTGTTGTTGCAGTAAACGGTTCAACAAATTATAATGCTGTTTTTGCAACATGGAACGGAACATCAATCGAGCACGGAAGTCCATATAAGTTTAATATTGGAAACCCATCAAACTATGTCTCTGGAACACGAATTTCAGACAATGAAATTCTACTCGCTTATGCCGATACAGGCAACTCCAACTACGGCACCACCACCATCCTTGAAATCTCCGGCGACCAGATCGCAGGCTCGTTCCTGAATAACTCCAAAGACGCAATAGCCCTTGAATCCGGAAAGGGTGGCGACACCATCAAACTCGGTTTTGGCGGGTACTGTGCATGTGAGAGCATGACCGCAGGACAGACGATCGATTCAGAGGGCGTGACGGCATATAGCCCGCTGGATGGGTGGCTGGAAATCAAAGACCCGTGGGCAAAGGGGTATGTTACGGGAGAGTATACAGGCGACGGTACTTATGGCGCTGGTAACCCTACGGTGATTGACGTAGGATTTAGACCACAATGTTTAATTATCGAAGTTGTATCTGCAGGTAGTGCTACCGGAGTTGTTTTTATCGCGCTTAACGGCGTAAATGTTTCGTATTCATTGCCAACTGCCGCTACGGTAACTATATCGTTCGATAAAACGCAAGTTTCGTTTTATTCCGTTTCTGCATCAGGACAGATGAATCTCAGTGGTGCTGTTTACCGCTATATAGCTTGGAGGTAATTAAATGATAATTATCAACACGGAAACCAGACAGATGCGCACCCTCCACTACGGACAAGCACCGGACGGATGGATTCCGGTTCCTGTCAGCCTTGAACCCTGCGCGCGTGCCTACTGCCCATACTGCGAACTGGCGATCGAGGACGGCGAGTTGGTGGATATTACGCCGACCGCACGGCCTCCTGAACCGGAGTCGGAACCGACGCAGGAAGAACAGCTCCGCGCGGACGTGGACTTTATCGCGGCTATGACGGGGGTGGAGCTATGACAGTATTTGAAATGGCGCGGCATTATTACCCCAAGCTGTGGGACATTGGCCGGATAGACCAGCTTTACACGGCGGGGAAGCTCTCGGATGAAGAGTACGAACAGATTACGGGTAAGCAGTACGGGACAGGAAAAGGGGAGGTATAACGTGGCTACTGAAACAACAAATCTGCACACTGAAAACAACTACATCCGCAAGTTTACGGGTGTGGACAGGTTCCATAACGCGGGATACTTTGGAGAGCGCGTCACGGCGGCTACCGGAGAGAACTGGAGCATCAAAAACTATAATCCAGATGATCTGGTCCTTATCCCGTTTGGGGATGGGTACGGCTGGGGTAATTTCTCGGGAGGACATGGCAGCAAGACAGCGGCAACATTCTTTCAGGTTGCGCCCAAGGCACGGTTAGCCCAGCTTTCCAAAATCAGCAGGGCGAGGACAGGGAAGGACTGCTACTGCGGACTGGAGGATGATTGCCTGCCATATATCGAAGAATATGGTATTACCTCTGTATTCTGTTCGTTTGACATGATCTGCGACAAATACCTTGCCCAGAAATACCAGACGGTGATCGATGGGCTTGGGACATTTAACATGTTTGTCGCGGCTGGCAATGATTCTTCCACGGATTATGTGGAGCTGGCGCGGTGCGATGCCGTGACGACCGTTGGAGCGTACTACATCCAGAATAACAAAGCCATTCCGGAGGACTTTTCCTCTACGACGGAATATCTTGATTTTGCCGCGCCGGACAGGCAGGTTGTGAAATTCGCAAAAGAAACCGGCGTGACTACATATGGCAAACAGACCGGAACGTCGTTCGCGGCTCCATGGCTCTGCGGTATGGCGTGTCTGGTCAATGACTTTTTTATCGACAAAACAGGGAAGCCGCTGACCCACGAGGCAATGATGCGCTTTTTCAGGGATCATTGTGTGGATATTGGGGCGGAGGGCTTCGACAGCAAAACCGGACACGGTATGGTTATCCTGCCGGAGCCGTCAGAGATCAACGTCTGGAAGTACCAGACGAAAGAGGGGGGTGAGACGATGTATAAGGACGAAAACCAGATTTCCGAATGGGCAAAGGAAAATGTTAAGTATTGTAACGAGTACGGCATTATGGAAGGGGATGCTGACGGGAAGTTCCGGCCGCGGGATTTTGTTACACGCGAAGAGCTGGCCTGCACACTGGCGCGTATTCACAAGAGCATTCAATGAGAGGGGGGACGGGGTACAACCGCCCCACTTACCGATGGAACTTATCAAAGAATACTGGGCGCAACTTTCAGCGGTGGGGGCTGCGATACTGGGTGTGGCAAAGTTGCTGCGAAAGCGGGCAAGACGGCATAAGGCGTGGCAGGACACGATTACAGCTTCGATTTTAGCGATCCTGCATGACAGGCTTTTATTTGAATGCCTCCACTACTTAAAGGCCGAGCAGATCACAGCGGATGAAATGGACAATCTGTCACTGTTGTACAAACAGTATAATGCGCTGGGAGGGAACGGGACCATTGCAAAGCTGATGGAACGCGTTGGAATGTATGTAAAAATTATAGAGTGCGACTGCGAAAGGGGTTATGACACATGAAAATCACATCGGGAACCTTGGCGAGAACCATCATTTTGGCGCTTGCGCTGATCAATCAGGTACTTAGTATGTGCGGTATCGCTGTTCTGCCAATTGAGGACGCGCAGGTGGAAACCATTGTGACGACGCTATGGACTGTGATCGCCGCAGTAGTGGCGTGGTGGAAAAACAACAGCTTTACAGCACCGGCGATTGAAGCAGATAAAGCGCTTAGAGAAGCGAGAAAAGCAAAATAAAAGCCGCCCAAAGGCGGCAAATTGACACAGGGCGGCGTGCGATGGTATAATATGTCGGGCGCTGTCGTTCCCAGCGGCGGGCGGTTGACCACTCCTTGAGAAAGGGGTGGTGCATATGGGCTTGAGATTCGCAAGGATTTCAATATGTGCAGCAATCTTGTTACACATTTTTGTTACATATGCAAAGTAGCCGCCCCTCCGACCAAGAGTTAGCGGCTACTTTGTAGCAATTACCTCGGGTCAGCCGTCTGCCGACAGCGCCTCTTTGTATAGATATTATACCACAAGCCCCGTCTGTGTCAAGGCGGGGCTTTTTATTGTAGATTGAAACTGAGGTGATTTTTTTGAAAATCCTTTTGATTGCCGGACACGGCGGCACGCCATATGACAGCGGCGCGGTTGGCTGCGGCTATACGGAGGCGGTGGAGACGCGGCGCATGGCGAACGCGGTTGCGCCGCTGCTGCGGAGTTACGGCTTTGAGGTCGCACTGTACGACCAGAGCAAGGACGCTTACAAGGTAGTGACGCAGGGCGGCAGCCTGCCGCTTTCCGGCATCTCCTATGTGCTGGAGTTCCACCTCAACAGCGCGGCAAATGACCCGAAAGGCAACGGCCGCACGACGGGTACGGAGATCTTTGTGCATACGAATGAGCAGGGCGTAGGCGTGGAGCAGGCGATCCTGCGGCGCGTCTGTGCGCTGGGCTTTACTGATCGCGGCGTCAAGCGCTCAAGTGGGCTTGCCGTACTCAAGCATGTCTTTAAGCGCGGGGTATCCCATGCGCTGGTGGAGACCTGTTTTATTGACGACAGGGACGACATGGCGCTGTATGGCGCAAAGTTTGACGCTATCGCAAAGGCCATTGCAGACGGCGTGGCCGAGGGCTTTGGTAAAACGGTACAGGATGAGGAGGACGATACTATGACCCAGAAAGAATTTGAAGCGATGTACGACAAGGCAAACCCGCTGTACAAGACAATCAGCGACGTGCCGGACTACTGGAAGCAGGCGGTACGGGAGATGCTGGACAGCGGCGCGATCAACGGCGGCACGGCGGATAATCCGGACGACGTCAACATGCGCCATGAGGCGCTGCAGGCGGCGATCGTTGCGTATCGTGCGACGAACAAATAACGGTGTTCAAGTTGGACACGGGAAAGCCCCGGCCGGATGGCCGGGGCTGTTAATTTTATTTATAAGATTAATGTATTTGTAAAAAAAGGAATGTTGAAGTATAATATGAAAAAGAGCTTGTAATCCTGTGTGGGATGGTAAGTCCTCGCCACAAAACCCAAGCTCTTTTAATATTGGTACAATAACAAACTATGTTTTTTATTGTGTATATATTATAACATCTTTTTTCCCTTTGTCAATGATGTTGCAAAATATAAACTAGATTCAAGGAGAGAGAAAAATGCTATCTAAAAGTAATAATCGACAGCTAATTGATCGTGGTCTGGATCCTAAACTAGTGCTATTTTATCAGGTATGGCAGGAATTGACGTATCGATGGACTATAGATACCTATAAAAACAAAATCTTTAATACACTCAATATTTTACAAGAGACAGTAGATGTAGCAGAAAAAACTTTGGCAAAGATTTATTTATCATATAGCAACATTCAACAATGTTTAGCAGAGACATTATATATTATAAATCATGATAATACTTTGGAAAAACATTATCCTACTATTTTACATATGCTTCGCCGGAATCTTTCTGGATTGGGTTCAAAGGATAGTGACCTTAAAAGGATAATTGCCCATTTGAAAAATGTAATTACAAAACTAGATGCTTCATATATTGAAAACCTGTTAACTGATCTACGTACTGCAATTAACGATGGTAGTGAAAAAGAAATCATGAATTTAACAAATTGTATGGTTAGCATAGCCATTCAGCATGGTTGGTCCAGTAGTGAATTGTTTAATTGCGTGAACATTCTCCTTGAATCGGAAGAAATTAATATAAAGTGGGAAAAATTCGTTAGTAAAATATTTTACTCAGAAGAACAAGAACGTATTATTTTAATAAACACATTTTTTAAAATCAAATCAGAAGGCGATACTGGCACAGTTTTCCGAAATTTATCTAGATTAGGCGTTGAAATAAAAAGTTGCGACGATTTTAAAGAGGATTACCCTGATTTTGCAGACAAATTATCACCCAAAAGACGCTACATGTTAATGAAAGTTAGTGCATATGACGATTATTCTGCAGCCCATAAGGCAATTAGGGGGATTTCAGATTCTTTAAATATTTTAAGCTTTTATAACTTTATAGAGTATTGGGATTTAAAAGATATTAAAATTCATGTCTTGAATAAGCAAACAAAAGAAAATCGGACGATTCATCCTAATGATTTATATAAGACATATAATTCGATTGATAGTTCGAACAAGGTGTTTGCAAGGACATGCTCGCTTTTGGTGCAAGATAATCAAGCAATAAAAGAAAGAATATTAAATTCATTTGGATATACCAATATGAGCCAAGCATCTCTTCTTCAAGAAGAGAAATTTATGAATGCGTGGGTTGCACTTGAGTCACTTACACGGACGCAAATTTATAATGATATAATTTCAGCAGTAAAAAATGTTTTACCACAAGCACATTGTAAGCGATACTTGTTTCGAATAATTAAGAACTTTATTGAGGATTGTATTCGATGCGAAGTAGATTTGGGATTTGTAATGAGTGGAACAGGAGATAAGGTTAATCGCGCAGAAAGTGTAAAAAAGATTATGACTGAAATTAATGATCCGCTTCAGTTGGCTCGATATATTGAAAAATGTTCAGTTAATAGTTTGCTTTCACAACGATTGGTCCAGATTCAAAGCCTTCTTAGCGATATAAAAACTTTAGCAAATAGGATAGATGAACATAAAGAGAGATTAACTTGGCAAATTCAACGTCTATATAGGATAAGAAATCAAATTGCACATTCTGCATTATATGACACAAATTTACTTATAAGTTATATAGAGCATTTGTATGATTATATTTTCATTTTCACAAACGAAGTAATAGTTTGTGTTGTCGACAAAAAGGTTACCAATATTGATGAAGCTCTTTGTATTTTAAAAGAAAATTATGACGAGTTCAAATTCATTGCTTCTGATAAGAAAACCGCTATGACAGTAAATGATCTGATATGTGGAGGGATAATTAATATGATATGATTAAGAATCCTTAATCATTGCGTGCTAAACAATATTATGAAATGATTAATTTGTTGTTGAACAAATATTGATGCGTTAGTTTTATATATTTTCCACACCCTAATGAATAGGGCTATGTTACGCGCTGTCCGAGTTGATGGTGGTCGTGTCGATCGATAGGGTTGAACGGGTAGTGCAGGTGTTTGAGCTTTCGGAGTGAATTGTAAATTAAGGGGTTCAATTTGGACACAGGAAAGCCCCAGCTGGATGGGCTGGGATACGTTGCAAAAATGTTGCAACAGGGATTGGTCTGGCTTTTAAGAAATACAGATATCATGCGGATTTCTGCAATAATATGTGCTGCCCCTCACACGCGAGAGGTCGTGGGTTCGAGCCCCGCCAACCCCACCAGTGAAAAACCGTCACGAAAGTGACGGTTTTTTCGTTTTTTGAGGACGGGGAGCCGCGTCCGGCGTTCATTCGGGACGCTGGTTTTTGCGCCGGAGGTGCGTGACGAGCTGGTGGACCAGGGCGATATCATCGCCCGTCAGGCCATCGATGGAGATGGTCTGCGTTTGCGGTACGCAGAGAATAAAATCGGTCGACACCCCAAAAAGCTGCGCCAGTTCGACGATATACTGCGTGCTGGGGACACTGATGCCCATTTCCCAGGCGTTCACGCTGGAGCGCGTGATATCCAGGCGGCCCGCAAGCTCGGCTTGCGACAGGCCGAAATTTTCACGCAGCGTCTTGATGCGTTCGGCTGTTGCTATCATTTTCATCACCCTTTTAGTATAGGGTAATGTAATCGAATTGATACTGCATTATCAAATAGATGTTTGCAATTGACATATAAAGCCGCGGGCAGTATACTGATACTGGGTGATAAAGGTGATAAATATGAAAGCTACGGGGATTGTGAGAAAAGTGGACAATCTGGGGCGGATCGTACTGCCGATGGAGCTGCGCCGGACTATGGATATCGCGCGCGACGACCTGCTGCAGATCAGTATGGCGGGCGGTGAGATCCGCCTGACCAAATTCCAGCCGGCATGCCTGTTCTGCGGCGAGTCGCTGGAGGTCGTCGATTTCAGGGGCAAACGGGTGTGCAGAGAGTGCATCCGCAAGCTCCAAAAAAGCCTGAAAGTGAACAAACGCCGTCCTGTTCGGGGGCGGCGCTGAAAAAACCCTGCCGCGGCTGCGGCAGGGTTTCTGTTATGCGTGAACGCATGTCTTGTGCGATGCGATTGAGCGGGCGATATAGGGCTGCACCTCCTTGAGCGGGATACCGAGAGCGACCGCCAGTTCGCTATGCAGCAGATCTTCCGCGCGCTTGCGGTAGCGCTGGTCGATCTGGCTGACGCGCCGGCCGTTGCGCCGGGATTTGGCGTACACCGTCTTAATCAGCTGCACCAGCTCATGACAGTCGTGGCTCTGCAGCGCGGCCTGGTAGTGCTCGCTCGCCAGCCGGAGGCTGTGGGTGGTGAAGCTATCCTCCTCAATAGCGGGGATGGATTCGATCAGCGCTTCGGCCTGCTCCCTGGAAATGACCGGACGCATGAACACCGGGGAATCGACCGGTATATAGATGGTTTCCGTGCCGTATACGGGCGTGAGGGTGTAGTAAAGGCGGCCCTCGTCCCTGGCGAAAGCAGGCTGTCCCACCGCGGTCACCTCACAGACGCCGCTGGTCCCGTAAACGATGAATTCGCCCGTGTGATACATTTTATTCCTCCTCGCAAATATGGCTGATGCGGAAGCGTTCCGCACTTCTGCGTTATAAAACTCGGCTGTTCTATATAAGATTATAGCATATTTTGTGGGGAAATGTAAGCGAAAATTATTTTTTGTTCACAGGCCGGCCCGTGCGGCCGCTTCGTGCGTCAGGTAAAAGTGCAGGTGGTCCTTGATCTCGCCGTTATAGAGCAGCTCCGCGCGGTGCAGCGTCCCCTCGTATGCAAAGCCGCATTTTTCCAGCACGCGGCGGGAGGCTGGGTTGTCCGGATAGCAGGTGGCCGAGATCAGGTCGAGCGCCATCTGCTCAAAGCCGAAGCGGAGGACCGCCCGCACCGCCTCGGTCATATAGCCCTGCCCCCAATAATCCACACCGAGCGCGTAGCCGAGCGAGCGGGCCGAGCCGTACTGCCGCGCGGAGTCTGCAATCAGGCCCACCGAACCCATCAGGCGGCGGTCGCCCCTGCGTTCGACCGCCCACACGCTCGGCTGGTCAAGAAAGACAAGGTGCAGGATGTCGCTCGATTCCAGCAGGCTTTCGTGCGGCTTCCAGCCCGCATTCCGGCCGACCGGCTCGTCCTTGGAATAGGCGTAGAGGGCCTCGGTATCGTCCTCACGGAAGGGGCGCAGCGTCAGACGTTCGGTGATCAGCTCCATAAAAACTCTCCTCAGGTTTCATCGGTATCCAGATGGTCAAGCGCGTATTGGCAGCATTGGGTGACGAGCTGGTTGAGGGACACGTCCTTCTGCTGCGCGACCGATTCCAGCTCCTGCACCAGCTCGCGCGGCATGCGAAAGGTTTTGTTGACATATTCCGTCTTTTTGACTTGAAACATTTTTTCACCGCCTTACTCCCTTACTCCATATTATAAGTGCAATGAAGCGGTGAATATACGCGCGCATTTTACATGATTATTTATCTTGCAAAATATCTTGTAAAAATAATTGCAGCATGCTATACTGAAAAAAAGGAGGGGCGCGGATGAACGGCGAAAAGCGGCGTACGCCATGCGGCGGAGCGTTAAAGAGGATACTGGCGGCGGCGCTGCTGGCGGTTTTTGCGTTTTTTGCGGGCCGCTCCTGCGAGCGGGACCATCTTTCCCCAGAGCAGGGCGCGGGCATGCGGGTCACCCTGACCCTGTATGACGGGGCCGGGCGTCCGGTCTGCCGCGCAGACCGCGTGGTGAGGCAGGACGGGCGGCAGGGCCGGTGGGAGTGCCGGGGCAGCATCGCGCCGGAGGAGCGGGACGGCTCGTATGTGCTGACGGTGCAGGAGGAAACGGGCGAAAAACGGTAGGATAAAGAAAACGGCTGCGAAAGCAGCCGTTTTTATTATGCGTCCGTCAGGCCAGCTCGATGACCTGGTCGCGCGCCGGTCCAACGCCCAGCATGGTGATCGGGCAGCCGATCAGGCGCTCCAGCTCGCGGATGTAGCTCTGCACGGTCTGCGGCAGCTCGGCAAACGAGCGGCAGTCCGTGATATCCTCGTCAAAGCCGTCGAACTCCTCGTACACAGGCTCGCAGCCGTCCAGCGCCAGGAAATTGGCGGGCAGCTCGGTGACGGTTTCGCCGTTCTTCAGCCGGTAGGCCACGCACACCTTGAGCTTGGGCAGGCCGCGCAGCGGGTCGATCTTGTTGATTACGGCCTCAGTCATGCCGTTGACACGCACCGCGTAGCGCGCCACAACCGCGTCGAACCAGCCGGTGCGGCGCGGGCGGCCGGTGACCGTGCCGAATTCGCCGCCGGCATTCCGGATGTAATCACCGGTGTCGTCGAACAGCTCGGTCGGGAACGGACCCTCGCCCACGCGGGTTGTGTAGGACTTGAATATGCCCATGATGCTGCGCACCGCGGTCGGGCCGACGCCCGAGCCGATGCAGCAGCCGCCCGCTACCGGATGCGACGAGGTGACGAACGGATAGGTACCCATATCCAGGTCGAGCAGCGTACCCTGCGCGCCCTCGAACAGCACCTCCTTGCCAGCCTGAACCGCTTCCCAGGTCAGGAGCGAGGTGTCGGTCACATAGGGGCGCAGGCGCTCGGCGTAGGCGCGGTATTCCGCGACGACCGCGTCCGCGTCGATCGGCTCGCCGCCGTACACGCCCGTAATCACGCGGTTTTTGTACGCGCACGCCTCGCGGACGACGGTTTCGAACCGGTCCGGATCGACAAAATCATGCATGCGTACGCCGCTGCGCTCGGATTTATCCATATAGGTCGGGCCGATGCCCTTTTTGGTCGTGCCGATGGCGGTGCCATCCTTGGCCTTTTCGGCCTCGCTCAGCGCGTCCAGTTCCAGGTGCCACGGCAGGATACAATGGCAGCGGGCGTCGATGAACAGCTTGTCAGTCGAAACGCCCTTTTCGTGCAGGCCGTCGATTTCGCCCAAGACCGCCTTGGGGTTGACGACCACGCCCGGCCCGATCACATTGACGCACGCCGGATACAGGATGCCCGAGGGGATGAGCTGCAGCTTGTATTTTTCGCCGCCCGCGACGACCGTGTGGCCCGCGTTGTTGCCGCCCTGGCTGCGTACGACCAGATCGGCCCTGCCCGCGAAAATATCGATAAATTTACCCTTGCCCTCGTCGCCCCACTGCGCGCCGAGGATCACCTTACCTGGCATAGGAGTTCATTCCTTTCTTGCACTTGCGCATGCTTTCCGCATGTCATACAGATAAAGTATAGCATAGGGGAGCACGCTTTTCAATCCTGATTTTGCGGGTTTTGGCTTGTAAAAGGCCGGCCGGCGATGTAAAATAATTGCGTAAAGCAATCATAAGGAGTTAACGAGCATGCATTATCTGGACAACGCGGCGACGACGCGCGTGCTGCCCGAGGCGGCTGACGCCGCGCTGCGCGCCATGTGCGAAGCGTTCGGCAATCCGTCGAGCCTGCACAGGATGGGGATAGAAGCGTCGCGTCTGCTGGAGGACAGCCGCAGGACGGTCGCTTCAGCGCTGGGCTGCCTGCCGGAGGAGACGTACTTTACCTCCTGCGGCACGGAGAGCACCAATATCAGCTTGCGCGGTGTTTCCCACCTCAACCGCCACAAAAAGGGGCGTGTCATCACCACCGAAATCGAGCACGCGGCCACCCTTAACACCTGCAGACAGCTTGCGGCCGAGGGGTTTGACGTGGCGTTCCTCGCGCCGGACGCGACCGGCCATATTACGGCTGCGGCGCTGGAAGCGGCGCTGACCGAGGACACGGTCCTGCTGTCCTGCCAACTGGTCAACAATGAGATCGGCACGGTGCAGCCCGTGGCCGAGCTGGGGGCGCTGCTCAAGGTCAAGGCGCCGCAGGCGCTGTTTCACATCGACGCGGTACAGGGGCTGTGCCGCGTACCCCTCGCGCCTAAAAAGTGGAAGTGCGATTTGATGAGCGTTTCCGGACACAAGATTGGCGCGCCCAAGGGTATCGGCGCGCTGTATGTCAGGAAGGGGCTGCGCCTGCCGCCGCTGATGTTCGGCGGCGGGCAGGAAAAGGGGCTGCGTCCGGGGACCGAGGCGCTGCCAAATATCGCGGCGTTCGCCAGGGCGTGTGAGATCCGCATGGCGCGTTTTGACGAGGATTATGCGTATGTGGCAGCGCTCGCGGCTTATCTCAGGGAACAGGTGGCGGCGTCCCTGCCGGACGCGGCGTTCAACGGCGCGGGGGATATCCCGCATGTGGTCAACCTGTCGCTGCCGGGCTGCAAAAGCGAGGTTATGCTGCGCGTACTCGAAAGCGACGACGTGTACGTTTCGAGTGGGTCCGCCTGCTCCAAGGGCAGGCAGAGCGGGGTGCTGCGCGCGCTCGGCCTGCCGAAAGAGCGCACGGACAGCGCTCTGCGCGTCTCGTTCGCGCCGTGCAATACAACCGAAGATGTGGACGCGTTTATCCGCGCGGCGCAGAAGGGTGTGCGGATGCTGCGCCGGTAAGCGCGTCGCCTGGGGAAAAGGGGGAGGACAGCCGTGGCAAAGAAAGGGAAGCTACTTTCCGCGGTCAGTGTGGCGCTGCTGGCCGCGCTGTGTGTTGCGCTTCCGGTGGCGGACCGTGTGTGGTATGGCGGCGCGCTGCTCGGCGGGGGACAGATCGCTTTTGCGATCCTTGTGATATGGGGGGCGGCGCTGCTTGCGGTTGAGCTTCGGAAAAAGCCGGAAAATCGCCGGTGGTCGGCCGCGGTATCGCCCAGAGCCCACATCGCGGGCGCCGTAATCGACGTCGCGGTGATCCTGCTCCAGATCCATGGGGGGATGCATGGCCTGCTGCTGGGCTGCTTGACGATCGGCCTGTTCGCCGCTGCGGGGTTGGAATCGCTGTTGTCCATCCGGAACAGCTCGCGCGTCGGGCGGGGGCTGTTCCTGATTGCACTGAGCATGCTGCTCTGCACAGCGGGCTACTTCCTCGCCGTGCGGCCCATCCCACTGGCGCAGGCGGAGCAGCTCGCGTGCGGGATGGGGTATGAGCAGCTCGCGCACGAGGGCATTTCGCACGGCAACAGTCTGTGGGAGGAGGACGGCCGCGGCCGCATGGGGTTCTACGAGAATGCGACGGTGGCGGACCGAGCGCTTGGCCACTACGCATTTTCCGCGGAGAAGGACGGGCGTCGCTTCATGGTCTATGTGCCGGTCGCCTCGTCCGGCGCGGTCGTACAGTCCGAGGTGGGCGCATGAAAGCGGGGCGGTATCCGGCGCGGCAGTACGGCCTTGCGGCGGTACTGTGGCTCGCCTGCGTGGTTCGGCTGGCTGACATTTGGCGGGCATTACGGCGGCAGGGTTGGATGCAGGGTGCTGTTTCCGATCGTGCTGGGTTCTGGGATCGGCGGGGCGCTGGTGTTGGCGTGCTTTTTTGCGGAGTACCCCTGGCTGCTGGACGCTTGGCTCTGCGTGGGTTACCTGAGCTATATCCTGCTGATGGACCGGAACGGGCGGGAGTATACCCCCAGCGGGATGACAGGGCTTTACGGCGTGTTGCTCCTCATTGCGTTTGTCTAGTTCGCGGCGCTGCGGCCGTTTCCGGTGGACCAGTAGCGGGTTTGATACATAAAAAATAAAAGGAGATCGTATGAAGGAAGTATTATTGCTTAAATGCGGGGAGATCGTCCTCAAGGGCCTCAACCGCAAAACCTTTGAGGACCGGCTGCTCAAAAACCTGTCGCGGCGCATGAAGCACGTCGCGGACTGTGGGATTTCCATGCGGCAGTCGGTCGTGTACGTCGAGGTGCCGGAGGAGGCCGACGCGGACGCGGTCATGGACTGCGCGCGGCATGTATTCGGCTTCGCGACTATCTCGCGCGCAGCCGTGTGTCCGGAAAAGACGCTCGAAAGCGTGATCGAGACCGCGCAGTCCTATCTGGCGCCGCGCTTTGCGCAGGCAGGGACTTTTAAGGTGGAAACCAAGCGCGGGGACAAAAAATTCCCTATGACCTCGACCGAGATCAGCCAGCGGGTCGGGGGCGAGCTGGCCGACCGTTTTCCGGCGGTCAAACCGGATATGCACTGCCCCGACCTGACCGTGCATGTCGAAATGCGTGAAAAGTACGCCTTTGTGCATGCCGGCCCCGAGCCGGGCGCGGGCGGTATGCCGATCGGCTCGAATGGCAGGGCCGCGCTGCTGCTGTCCGGCGGCATCGACAGTCCGGTTGCGGGCTGGATGATGGCCAAGCGCGGCCTGGAGCTGGTGGGCATCCATTTCTTCAGCTATCCCTACACCTCGGAGCGCGCCAAGGAGAAGGTACTCGAGCTGGGGCGCAAGCTGACCGTGTGGTGCGGCCGCATGAGCGTGATGGTGGTGCCGTTCACCAGGATCCAGGAGGAGATCCGCGAAAAGTGCCATGAGGAGCTGTTTACGCTCATCATGCGGCGCTTCATGATGCGCATTGCGGAAAGGGTCGCCGTGGAATATGGCTGCGGCGCGCTGATCACGGGCGAGTCGCTCGGCCAGGTGGCCAGCCAGACCATGCCCGCGATGGCCGTGACCGGCGCGGTGTGCGGGCTGCCCGTGTTCCGCCCGTGCATCGGCATGGACAAGGAGGAGATCGTGACCATCGCGCGTAAGATCGACACCTTTGAAACCTCCATCCTGCCCTATGAGGACTGCTGTACGGTGTTCACCCCCAAGCACCCGAACACCAAGCCCAAAATGCCGAAAATACTCGAGGCGGAAAGCCGCCTGGAGGTGGACGCGCTGGTGGAAGAGGCGGTCGCGGGGGTGGAGATCATCCATCTGCCGTGAGTATAGGGGGCTTCAAAAGCCCCCTATATACGAAAGACGCCGCCCAAGGCGGCTAAGTCGAGGTATCAAAACCCACGCACATGTCGCGGGTTTTGATGGTTTGCGCATGGCGCAAACCGATTTTATGCGCGCTACGGCGCGAAAGGAGAAGCAGTTATGAATGCAGAACTGATCGCCGTCGGAACCGAGATCCTGCTCGGCGACATTGTCAACACGGATGCGCAGCTCATCTCGCAGGGACTGAGCGAGCTTGGCATCAACGTATTTTACCAGACCGTGGTCGGAGACAATCCGGCTCGCCTGCGCCATGTGGTCGAAACGGCGCGCGACCGCGCGGACATCATCATCACCACCGGCGGCCTCGGCCCCACGCTCGACGACCTGACAAAGGAAACGCTAGCCTCGGTCTTCGGGAAAAAGATGGCGTTGCACCAGCCCTCGCTCGACCGCATCAAGGGCTTTTTCCAGACCATTGGCCGAGAGATGACGCCGAACAACGAAAAACAGGCCTGGCTGCCCGAGGGCTGCACCGTGTTCGTCAACGAATGGGGGACCGCCCCGGGCTGCGCGTTCGAGGCGTATGGCAAGCATGTCATCATGCTGCCCGGCCCCCCGCGCGAGTGCAACCCCATGTGGAAGGAATGCGCGATGCCCTACCTGTACAAGTTCGCGGGCGGCTGCATCGTCTCGCGCAATATCCGCGTGTTCGGCCTGGGTGAGAGCAATATGGAAACCATTCTGCACGACATGATGGCCGAGAGCAAAAACCCAACTATCGCGCCCTACGCCAAGACCTCGGAGTGCTTCGCGCGCGTGACCGCCAAGGCGGACACGCCGGAGGAATGCGAAAAGCTGCTCGCGCCGGTTGTGGAAAAGATCTGCGGCCTGCTGGGCGAGGATGTGTACGGCGTGGATGTGGATTCGCTGGAGCAGGTCGTGGGCGACGGACTGCGGGCGCGCGGCCTGACGCTCGCCGTGGCGGAAAGCTGCACGGGCGGGCTGCTGTCCAAGCGCATCACGGACGTGCCGGGCTGCTCGGTGTATTATCTGGGCGGCGTATGCTCCTATGCTAACGAGGTCAAGACGCGCCTGCTGGGCGTCCGGAAGGAGACGCTGGATACGGTCGGTGCGGTGTCGCCCGAGGTGGCCGAGCAGATGGCCGCGGGCGTGGCGCAGGCGCTGGGCGCGGATGTGGGCGTGGGCATCACGGGCGTGGCCGGACCGGGCGGCGGGACTGACGACAAGCCGGTCGGCCTGGTGTACATCAGCGTATGGCACAAGGGGCGGAACTACACCCGTAAGATGAAGTCCATGAACGGGCGCGACCGTGTGCGCATGCAGGCGGCCTCCACCGCGCTGGATATGATACGCCGGAACATTTTCTGAACAGAACATAGGGATATTGTGCATTATCTCAACATTTCCCGACAAAAGCTGTTGAAACCGAACAAAATTTTCATTAAAAAAGTCTGGTAATTGTGTAAAATTGCTGGACTTTTTTTCTCTGTTGATGTATACTATATCCAACTAAAGCCAGGCTTGCTGCGGAAAAACAAGCGAAATAGACAAAAAATCGTAAAAAAATGGAAAAAGGCTTGTTTTAGCGGTTTATAAGAGGGAGAGGATGCAATATGAAGAAGAAAAGCGCATCGCCGGCCGGCGGGAAGCGGAGTAAGCTCTTCTATTCGGGAAGAGACTGCCGCGCGTATGACTATATGGGCGCGCACCCGCTGGTGCAGGACGGCGAACCAGGATACCTGTTCCGTGTTTACGCGCCGGAGGCCGAAAAGGTTTCGGTCATGGGCGAATTCAACGGCTGGGACCGTGAAGTGGATTACATGGAGCGGGACGAGCAGGGCATCTGGGAAAAATTTATCCCGCATGTTCCGGAATATGCCGCATATAAGTATAGCGTATGGGCAAAATCGGGCGATGTGTTCGATAAATCCGATCCCTACGGCTTCCACGCCGAAACCCGCCCGGGCAACGCCTCCAAGGTGTTCGACATCGAGGGCTACGAATGGAGCGACACCTCCTGGATGGAATGGCGCAAAAGCCATCTGCCCTACTCCAGTCCGGTGAATATTTACGAATGCCATCTCGGCTCCTGGAAGCTGCATGAGGACGGGAACTTCTATTCCTACCGCCAGCTTGCGGACGAGCTGGTACCCTATGTCAAGGAAATGGGCTATACCCATATCGAATTCATGCCCCTGACCGAATACCCGTTCGACGGTTCGTGGGGGTATCAGGTCATCGGCTATTTCGCGGCGACAAGCCGCTACGGTACGCCCAAGGATCTGATGTACCTGATCGACAAGGCGCACCAGGCCGGCATCGGCGTCATCATGGACTGGGTGCCGGCGCATTTCCCCAAGGATGGATGCGGGCTGGTCGAGTTTGACGGCTCGTATCTGTACGAATACGCCGACCCGCTCAAGATGGAGCACAAGGAATGGGGGACGCGCGTGTTCGATTACGGCAAGGTGTCCACGCGCAACCTGCTGTTCTCCTCCGCGATGTTCTGGATCGAAAAATTCCATATGGACGGCCTTCGCGTGGACGCGGTCGCCTCCATGCTGTATCTGGATTACAACCGCCAGCATGAATGGCGCCCCAATATCCACGGCGGCCGCGAGAACCTGGAAGCCATCGATTTCCTGCGCCTGCTCAACGAGTATATCCTGACCGACCATCCGGACGTCATGATGATCGCGGAGGAATCCACCGCCTGGCCGATGGTCACCAAGCCGGGCTACGACGGCGGCCTGGGCTTCAATTTCAAGTGGAACATGGGCTGGATGAACGACATGCTGTGCTACTGCTCGGCGGATCCGTTCTTCCGCAAGGATATGCACGACAAGATCACGTTCTCGTTCATGTACGCGTTTTCGGAGAATTATATCCTCCCGCTGTCGCATGACGAGGTGGTGCATGGAAAGTCCTCGCTGATCGGCAAGATGCCCGACCCGTATGAGAATAAATTCGGCGGCCTGCGTGCGCTGTACGGCTACATGGCCGCGCACCCGGGCAAGAAGATGCTGTTCATGGGCGGCGAATTCGCGCAGTTCTCCGAATGGGCCTATCAGCGCGGGCTGGATTGGATGCTGCTGGATTATCCGGCGCATAAGCAGATGCAGACCTATGTTAAGGCGCTCAACCATTTCTATCTGGAAACGCCGCAGCTCTGGGAGCAGGATACCGACTGGCGCGGCTTTGAATGGATCAGTCATGAGGACAACCGCAATAACATCATTGCGTTCCGGCGGATCGCGGCAGATGGAAGCGATATCGTGATCGTGGTCAACTTCTCGCCGGAGATGCAGGAGGTCTACCGCATCGGCGTGCCGTTCGCGGGCAGCTATGAGGAAATCTTTACCTCGGACAGGACGGAATTCGGCGGCAGCGGCCTGTCCAACGGCAGGGTGAGGAGCGAAAACAAGCCGCTGCACGGGCAGGAGCAGTCCATCAGGATCCAGATTCCGCGGTTCGGCGTGCTGTTCTTCAAGGGCAAGCCGCGCGCCAAGCGCCGCACCAAGGCCGAGATCGAAGCGGCCAAGAAAGCCGCGGAAGCCCAAAAGGGCAAAACGTCCAAGGCGGTCGCCAAGACGGGGACGCGCGCAGTGCGGGCAACCGGCACCAGGGCAGTGGCGAAAACGGGCGAAAAAGCCGTTGCCAAGACCGGCACGCGGGCGGTCGCCAAACCGGCGGAAAAGGCGCCGGCTGTCCGTCCGGACGGGGAAAAGTAGGAAAAATGCCGTTCCCACGGCATATATAGAGTAAACCGCAGAAAAAGGAGAGTCATCAATGTATCGGAAAAAAGAATGCGTGGCCATGCTGCTCGCAGGTGGACAGGGCAGCCGCCTGTATGTGCTGACGAAGAACGTCGCCAAGCCCGCGGTACCGTTTGGGGGCAAGTACCGCATTATCGACTTCCCGCTGTCCAACTGCACCAATTCGGGCATTGATACGGTGGGCGTACTCACGCAGTACGAGCCGCATGTGCTCAACGCCTATATCGGTTCGGGCCAGACCTGGGACCTCGACCGCCTGCGCGGCGGCGTGTACGTCCTGCCGCCGTACCAGAAGGGCAAGGCCTCCGAGTGGTACAAGGGTACGGCGAACGCGATCTACCAGAATATCGCATTTATCGACGAGTACGACCCCGAATATGTGCTGATCCTTTCAGGCGACCATATCTACAAGATGAACTACAACAAGATGCTGCAGCAGCACAAGCAGACCGGCGCGGACGCGACCATCGCGGTGCTGGACGTGCCGCTGGCCGAGGCGTCCCGCTTCGGCATCATGAACTGCAAGCCGGACGGCACGATCTATGAATTCGAGGAAAAGCCCAAGAACCCGAAGTCCACGCTGGCGTCCATGGGCATTTATATCTTCTCCTGGAAAAAGCTGCGCCAGTATCTGATCGAGGACGAGGAGAACAAGAAGTCCTCCAACGACTTCGGCAAGGATATCATTCCGACCATGCTGGGCAACGGGGAGAAGATGGTCTCCTATCGGTTCGAGGGCTACTGGAAGGACGTCGGCACGATCGAATCCCTGTGGGAAGCCAACATGGACCTGCTCTCGCCGAATTCCGGACTCAACCTCAAGGACGATAGCTGGAAGATCTACGGCCGCACCACGGGCTCGCCCCCGCACTTTACGGCCAAGGACGCGGTCGTCAAGCACACGCTGCTTTCCGAGGGCTGTGAGATCGCGGGCGACGTTTCCGAATCCGTGCTGTTCTCGGATGTGAAGATCGCAAGGGGGGCAAAGGTCGAGTACTCCATCCTTATGCCGGGCGCGGTTGTGGAAGAGGGCGCGACCGTGCAGTATTCGATCGTGGCGGAGAACGCCGTGATCGCCAAGGACGCGGTCGTCGGAGGCAGCCCGTCGGATGGCGACGTGGAAAAATGGGGCGTTGCCGTTGTCGCAGAGGGCGTGCGCATCGGACGCGGCGCCAAGCTGGCAGCGAAGGAAATGGCAGACGAAGACCTGCCGGACATGATTTAAGGGG
Source organism: Intestinibacillus sp. NTUH-41-i26 (assembly GCF_032769475.1). Lineage (GTDB taxonomy): Bacteria > Bacillota > Clostridia > Oscillospirales > Butyricicoccaceae > Agathobaculum > Agathobaculum ammoniilyticum. The sequence goes on along the minus strand of NZ_CP136477.1, from coordinate 2,842,331 downwards.
GCGGACATGATGAACAGTGTTTTAGGCATCATCATTGCGTTTGACAATGACAACGATCTGCGTGAGATCACCGAGCACCGCACGGTGGGCGCGGTGCAGTGGGGCGGCCGGTACCGCATCATCGATTTTATGCTGTCCAATATGGTCAATTCCGGGATTTACCGCATCGGCGTGCTGATGAAGGACAAGTATCAGTCCCTGATCGACCACATCAGCAACGCAAAGGACTGGGACCTGTCCCGCAAGAACTCGGGCGTCACCCTGCTGCCGCCGTATTCGTATGCGCGCAAGGCCTCGCCGCTCGTCACCGGCGAGTACCGCGGCAAGATCGACGCGCTGGCCGGCGCGGTCGATTTCCTGCAGAAAAACAAGGCGGATTACGTTGTGGTCGCGGACGGCGATATCGTCGCCAACGTCCCGCTGGACGACGTACTCGACCGGCATATCAAATCCGGCGCGGACCTGACCATGGTCTGCACCAAGAAGCAGAAGGATTCCCCGTATGCGACCTATGTTGAGCTGAACCGCAAAAAGGAAGCGGTCGATATCCGCGTGGGCGATTCCAACGAGGGCAAGTGCAAGCACACCTCGCTCGGCATCTATGTGATGAGCCGCCAGTACCTCATCCACATGCTCTCCGACTGCGTTACACACAACTGCATCCACTTCGAGCGCGAGTTCCTGACCCGCGCGCAGATGGACGGCACGGTCGCCGGCTACCTGTTCAACGAATACGCGGTCAAGATCGAGGATACGTTCGATTATTTCCGCTCGAACATGGATATGCTCGATAAGGAGGTGCGGGACGAGGTGTTTCTGCGCACCCGCCCGATCCTGACCCGCATCAAGGACGAGGCGCCCGCGTATTATGGCGACAAGGCCGAGGTGGAGGACAGCCTGATCGCGGACGGCTGTACGATCGAGGGCTATGTGAAAAACTGCATCCTGTTCCGCGACGTGGTGATCGAAAAGGGCGCAAAGGTCGAGGACTGCATCATCATGGAGGGCGGGCGTATCCTGTCCGACGCGTCGCTGCGCCATGTGATCACGGATCGCAACGTCATCGTCCGCAACGGACGCACCATGATGGGCCATGAGAACTACCCGATCACGATTGCCAAAAACGCTACAGTTTGATCAAGAAATTGTTAAAACCATGACAAAAAGGCCAAAATGAGGCTGTAAAGCGAGAAATGTTCGTTGAATTTCCCTATATTGCAGGGAGACAGAATTTAGTATAATGAAAATACCGAGGTACGGAAGCGGGGGCCTCTCCCCGCTTTCGCGCCGCCTATTGGGGAGGCTCGGCTCTTATGAAAATCATGTACGTTACCAGCGAATGCGCCCCGTTTGTAAAAACCGGCGGCTTGGGCGATGTCGCGGGCTCTCTGCCCAAGGCCCTCGCGGCAAAGGGACACGACGTGCGCGTGTTCTGCCCCCTGTATTCGTCGATCGGCCAGGAATGGCGGGAAAAGTTTTATTACCTGAAAAACGCCTATGTGCGTTTGGGCTGGCGTAACCAGTACTGCGGTGTGTTCCGCTATGAGTTGGATGGCGTGACTTTCTATTTCATCGACAACGAGTACTATTTCGCCCGTGGCCAAGTCTATGGCGAGTATGACGACGCGGAGCGCTTCGCCTATTTTTCCAAGGCGGTACTCGAGGTACTGCCCGACCTGGAATGGAAGCCGGATGTCATCAACTGCAACGACTGGCAATCCGCGCTGGTGCCGGTGTACTATAACCTGATGTTCTCCGCGCGCCCCTTCTATGAGAATATCAAGACCGTGTTCACCATCCACAATATCCAGTACCAGGGCCGCTACGGCCGCGAGATCCTCGAGTATGTGCTTGGCATCGACGACGCGCATTTCCGCTCCGGCTTCATGGCGATGGACGGGGACGTCAACCTGATGAAGGCCGCGATCGTGGCCTCCACCGCGGTCACAACGGTTTCGCCTACCTACGCGGCCGAGATACAGACCGAGTATTATGGCTACCGCCTGGATTCCGTGCTGCGCATGAACAGCTACAAGCTGCACGGAATCCTCAACGGCATCGATATGGATGCGTTCAATCCGGAAACCGACCCCAAGCTGTTCAAAAACTACGGGCCGCGCAATCCGGAGGACAAGACGGTCAACAAGCTCGAGCTGCTCAAGCTCTGCGGCCTGGAGGGCGACGAGAACACGCCGGTCATCGGCATGGTCACCCGTTTTGTGGACCAGAAGGGCCTGGACCTGATCGAAGCCGTGCTGCACGATATCCTGTCCGACGACCTGCGGCTGATCGTGCTGGGCAAAGGCGACTGGCGGTACGAGCAGATGTTCCTGGAGGCCAAGCGCCGCTATCCGGCCAAGATCTCCGCGTCCATCATGTTCTCGGGCGACTTGGCCAACCGCATTTACGGCGGCTGCGACATGTTCCTGATGCCGTCCAAATTCGAACCGTGCGGGCTGGCGCAGATGATCTCGCTGCGCTACGGCACCATCCCGATCGTGCGTGAGACCGGCGGCCTGAAGGACACCGTGCAGGCGTTTGTCGATTACGCCGGCACGGGCAACGGCTTCACCTTCGCCAGCTATAACGCGCATGACATGCTGCATGTGATCCGCGAGGCCTGCGGCGTGTTCCGCTATAACAAGCCCGCGTGGAACAAATTGATGCTCCAGGGCATGAAGAGCGACTTCAGCTGGGGCAGCTCGGCTGATAAATACATAGAGGTTTACCACTCTGCCCTGGGGTGGTAAAACCCGCAAAGCAAATTAAGTGAGGAGACAAGAGATACCATGCCAAAGAACCTGTACACCAAGAATGCGCTGAAAGAGGCCATCGCCGGCAAGCTGCAGCGGCATTTTGCCTGCGAAGTGGCGGACGCCACCAAGGATCAGATTTATGAGGCCTGCGCGCTCGTTGTCCGCGACGCGCTGACCGAGCATATGATCCAGACCCAGAACGAGGTCGAAAAATATGGGGAGCGGCAGGTGCATTACCTGTGCATGGAATTTCTTGTCGGCCGCAGCCTGCGCAACAACGCTTATAATCTGGGCATGCTGGACGAATTGACCGCGGCGCTCAAGGAAATGGGCTACGAGATGGCCGATATCTTCGAGCAGGAGGCCGACCCCGGCCTCGGCAACGGCGGCCTGGGCCGCCTGGCCGCCTGCTATATGGACGGTATGGCCACTACGGGCGTGCGCGGCACAGGCTACTCCATCCGCTATGAGCACGGCATCTTCAAGCAGAAGATCGAGGACGGGCAGCAGGTGGAGCTGCCGGATTCCTGGCTCGCTTCCGGCGACGTATGGCAGATACCGGCCATGGACGATACCCGCGAGGTCAGGATCGGCGGTACGATCGATACCCATTTTGACGAAAACGGAAAGCTGGTCGTGGAATACCACGATTACACGCCGGTGCTGGCGGTGCCGTATGATATGCCGATCTCGGGCTATGATACGGGCAACATCGCGCGCCTGCGCCTGTGGGAGGCAAAAAGCCCGATTGCGCTGGATATGAAGCTGTTCTCCTCCGGCGAATACCTCAAGGCGCTGGAAAAGCACGCCATGGCGGAGACGATCTCCATGGTCCTGTATCCGGAGGATAACCATCGCGAGGGCCAGTCCCTGCGCCTGAAGCAGCAGTATTTTCTGGTTTCGGCGACGCTGCAGGATATCTGTGCCAAGCACAAGGCCAAGTACGGCACGCTCGCCAACTTTGCGCACAAGCATGTGCTGCACATCAACGACACCCATCCGACGCTGGTCATCCCCGAGCTGATGCGTATTCTGATGGACGATAACGATATGTCCTGGGAAAATGCGTGGAACATCACCAGCCAGTCGGTCGCCTATACCAACCATACGGTCATGCCCGAGGCGCTGGAGTGCTGGCCGGTATCGCTCGTGCAGGAGCTGATGCCGCGCATCATGCAGATCATCCACGAGATCAACGAGCGCTTCTGTCGGGACCTGTGGAACTACTTCCCGAACGATTTCCAGAAGATCTCCAGGCTCGCCATCGTGTCGGACGGGATCGTCCGCATGGCGCATCTGGCCATCGCCGGCTCGTTCTCGATCAACGGCGTGTCCGCGCTGCATTCAGACATCCTCAAGGAGCGCGTGTTCAAGGATTTCTACACGATCTATCCGGCGAAGTTCCGCAACGTTACCAACGGCATTGCGCACCGCCGCTGGCTGTGCGAGGCCAACCCGAAGCTGGCCGCGCTGATCGAGAGCAAGATCGGCAAGGGCTACCGCAAGCACCCCTCCGAGCTACAGGTACTCGCCAACTATGGCGAGGATAAGGCGCTGCTCGCCCAGCTCGGCCAGATCAAGCGCGACAACAAGCTGCGCCTGGCGGAGTATATTAAGGAGCATAACGGCATCGAGGTCAACATGGACTCGATTTTCGACGTGCAGGTCAAGCGCCTGCATGAGTACAAGCGCCAGATGCTCAACATTCTGCATATTATCTCGCTGTACCACAAGCTCAAGGATAACCCGGGCATGGACTTCGTGCCGCGCACGTTTGTTTTCGGCTCCAAGGCCGCGCCGGGCTATGCGGTGGCGAAAAAGACCATCCAGCTCATCCATTCGATCGCCAATATGATTAACAACGATCCGGATATCGGGGATAAGCTCAAGGTTGTGTTCATCGAGGATTACAAGGTCTCCTTGGCGGAAATGATCATGCCGGCCGCGGAGATCTCCGAGCAGATCTCGATCGCGGGCAAGGAAGCCTCCGGCACGGGCAACATGAAGTTCATGATGAACGGCGCGCTGACCATCGGCACGATGGACGGCGCCAACGTGGAGATCTGCGAGGCCGTGGGCCGCGAGAATATCTTCATTTTCGGCATGGAAACGCCCGAGGCCGAGGCGCTCGCCGCTTCCGGCAACTATGAGCCTATGCTGATCTACCAGAACGATCCGGTCATCAAGCGCGTGATGGATCATATGATCCACGGCTTTGGCGATGGGGTGGATTATACCGACCTGGCGAACCTGCTGCTGCACGGCGGCAACGGCGGGCCGGCCGACCGGTATATGAGCCTGAAGGACTTCTCCTCCTACGCGGTCGCGCAGGAGCGCGTGGGCGAGATGTACCGCCGGCCGGAGAACTGGAACTATATGTCCCTGATGAATATTGCCAATTCCGGCCGTTTCGCCGCGGACCGCTCGGTCGCGGAATATGCGCAGAATATCTGGCGCGTCAAAACAAACTTTGCATTTTAAAAAAACACAACAAGGGAAAGGGGTTGCCTGCGGGCAGCCCTTTTTTCTGTGGGGGAGAGCGCCGCACCTGCGGCAAAACAGTGAAGAGATTGTGAACAAAACGACCGTACAGGCCGTTTTTTGTTTACCGGCAGGCCGTTTTGTGCTATACTATATAAAGAGTTTTTATGTTTGGGGGAACTGTTTTTGAAAGCCATTCCCGATTGTATGTTCCACTCCCGTGAGCTTGCCTGCAAGAAGCCCTACGGCGCGGTAAAGGCAGGGGAAACGGTCGAGTTTTCTGTTTATCCCAGGCGCGAGCGCGGCATCCAGTATGTGACACTGTGGGTCGAGGAGGATGGCGGTCAGCCGGAAGCGTTCCCGATGCGCTGGTATGGGCTGGCTGGCGCGCGGGACCGGTACAGCACGTCGTTCACGCCCGATCACGCGGGGCTGTACTGGTACTACTTCACGGTAGACGGCTCGGACGGTCCGGTGTACGCCATGCGTGGCTATGGCGGCCGCTGCGAGATTCTGGACACCCTGGGGGACAAATATCAGCTCACGGTCTACGATCCGGCGTACCGGCCTCCCTCCTGGTTTGGGGAAGGCATTACCTACAATATCTTTCCGGACCGCTTCTGTCGGGACAGAATGCCCGTCCAGCCCGAGGGCGAGGGCGTCGCGCCGCGCGTGCTGCATGAGAACTGGGACGACATTCCGGTTTATCAGCCGGATGGGAACGGCGAGATCCTCAATAACGATTTTTTCGGCGGCACGCTGCGCGGTGTGATCGAAAAGCTGGATTACCTCGAGAGCCTGCATGTGCGCACGATTTATTTCAATCCGATCTTCCAGGCGTATTCCAACCACCGCTATGACACAGGCGACTACAAGCGCGTCGATCCCCTGCTCGGCAGCGAGGAGGACTTCCAGACGCTGTGCGTGGAGGCGGCGGCGCGCGGCATGCGCGTCGTATTGGACGGTGTGTTCAACCACACGGGCTACGACAGCCGCTATTTCAACGGCCGCGGCCGGTATGACAGCGTAGGCGCGCACCAGTCGCAAGAATCGCCCTATTACCGCTGGTTTGATTTTCAACAGTGGCCGGACCAATACGGCTCCTGGTGGGGCATTTATACGCTGCCGCAGGTGCGCGAGATGGACGAGAGTTATCTCGACTATATCATTGACAACGAGGACAGCGTCATCCGCCGCTGGCTGCGCTTGGGCGCCTCCGGCTGGCGGCTCGACGTGGCCGACGAGCTGCCGGACGCCTTTATCCGGCGCCTGAACGCGGCGGCCAAGCAGGAAAAGCCGGATGCGCTCATCATCGGCGAGGTGTGGGAGGACGCCTCCAACAAAATCGCCTATTCCGAACGCCGCCGGTATTTCCAGGGCGGCGAGCTGGACTCGGTCATGAACTACCCGTTGCGCGACGCGATCCTGGCGTTCCTGAACGGCGGAACGGCCGAGCATTTCGCGGAAACCATGGAGTGCATTCGCGAAAATTATCCGCGCGATGTGTTTTATAACCTGATGAATGTGATCGGCACGCACGATACCGCGCGTGCGCTTACCATCCTCGGTGTGTCCGAAGAGGAGTGGCACATGGACCGCGACGGACGCGCGCATTATGCGCTCCCACCAGACCGGCTGGAAAGCGCGCAGCGGCGGCTGCGGCTGGCCGCGGTCATCCAGTTCACCATGCCCGGCTCGCCCACCATTTACTATGGGGACGAGGCAGGGCGGCAGGGCTTTGAGGACCCATTCAACCGCCGTACCTATCCATGGGGCGCGGAGGACCGCGCGCTGCTGGGCTTTTACCGCAAGCTGTGCGCGCTGCGCGCGGACAGCGACACGCTCGCGCGCGGCGGGCTGCGCTTCCTTCGCTGCGAGGGCGCGCTGCTGCAGTACGAGCGGGAAACCGAGCATTCCCGCCTGCTGATCCTGGTCAACCGCGGCCACCATGCGGTGCGCACCCATGCGCGCGCAGTCTATGCGGTTGATATGCTGGACGGGGCGGAATTCGACCGCGCGGACAGCCGCGGCATCCATGTCACGGTGCCGCCGGAAACCGCCTATATTCTGCGCTGCTTCGGCACGCCGTGAGAAAGGGAGCATAAGAGATGGATATGAGAGAGAAACAGCTTTCCCACCAGTATTTTTTTGAAGGGAAGATCATGAAAGCGCGGCTGGACGAGGTCCTGCTGCCAAACGGCAGGAGGGCGCGGCGCGAGGTGTGCGAGCATGTCGGCGGCGTGGGCGTGCTGCCGGTCGACCGGTCGGGCAACATCATTCTGGTGAGGCAGTTCCGCTATCCGTATGATACCGAGCTGCTGGAGATACCGGCCGGCAAGCTCGACCACGGGGCGGAGGACTTCACCGCGTGCGGCGCGCGGGAGCTGAAGGAGGAGACTGGCTGCACGGCCGGCCGCATCGTGCCGCTTGGCGCGCAGTACCCCTCGCCCGGTTTCCTGACCGAGGTGGTGCATCTGTTCGCGGCGCTCGACCTGACCGAGGGAGAGATGCAGCCGGACGAGGACGAATTCGTCGAGGTGGTGCGCCTGCCCATCGCCGAGGTGGAGGCCATGATCGCGCGGGATGAGATACGCGACGCGAAAACCATTGTTGCGATGTACCGCGCAAGGCTAAAGGGCCTGCTGTAAGAACGGAAACCGGCGGACCGGCGGTTTCCCGCGTAACCCACCCTCTGAAAAGGAGGAATCTATGGAAAAGAAAACGATCCTCGTGGTGGAGGATGAAAAGGCCATCGCGGATATTTTGGTGTTCAACCTGCAGCGCGAGGGCTATGATACCATCGTGGCATACGACGGGACGGAGGGCCTGCGGCACGCGCTGGAGGACGCGCCCGACCTGATCCTGCTCGACGTGATGCTGCCTGGCATGGACGGCTTCGAGGTCTGCAAGCGTGTACGCGAAAAATTCCACAACACGCCGATCATCATGCTGACCGCGCGCGAGGAGGAGACCGACAAGGTCATGGGGCTTGAACTGGGGGCGGACGATTATATCACCAAGCCGTTCTCCATGCGCGAGCTGATGGCGCGCGTCAAAACCAATATGCGCCGCACGGTGTCGGGCGAGGAACGGGAAAAAGCGCCCTTGCCGTCCGGCGGTGGGCTGCGTATTTCCAAGGACAACGGCATGGTGTACAAAAACGGGCGTCCGCTGGAGCTGTCGGCGCGTGAATTCGACATCCTGTGCTTTCTTTCCGCGGCGCCGGGGCGCGTTTTTTCGCGCGAGGAGCTGATGGAGCAGGTATGGGGCTATGAATATTACGGAGACCTGCGCGCGGTGGACGTTGCGATCCGGCGCCTGCGCGAAAAGGTGGAGGATCAGCCCGCAAGCCCGCGGCACATTATGACCAAGCGGGGCATGGGCTACTATTTTGCCGACGGGGAGTAAGCTATGTTTCGATCCTTACACATGAAGCTTGTGCTGATCCTGGTTCTGATGATCGTTTCGGTCATGGCCGTGGTGGGTACGTTCCTGATCAACAGCGTCAGCACGTTCTATATTGACAGCTTTTACGAGGATATGCAGAACGTGTTTAACCAGACGGATGTGATGCAGTCGCTCGAAAACGCGGCCCAGGCAGGAACAACGGATATCCAGACTGTCGTGGACAGCTACGAGGGGCAGCTTGGCATCGATAATTACCGGACCTATTATATTCTGGACAGCCAGGGGCGCGTGCTGGCAAGCTCAAACGCGCTCCGCGAAGCCTCGTTCACGCGGACAAGCAACGTCATCGCGGCGATGGCGGGAGAGACGGGTACCCGCTCGTCGGTCGCGGACAGCGTGATGGACGTTGCGGTCCCGATCCGCGCGGGGGACGGCGACCAGGTCGATTATATTGTGTACATTGCGGATGACAAGCGCGAGGTGTCGGACATGTCCTGGCGGTTCTTCCAGATCGTCATGCAGGCGATGATGTTCGGCCTGCTCGCGGCCATCCTGCTTTCCTTTCTGCTTTCCAAAACCATCACCACCCCGATCGAGCGCATCACCGAGGGCGCCCGTTCGATTGCGAAGGGCAACTTTGATCAGGAGCTGGGCGTGCAGTCCTCGGACGAGATCGGCGAGCTGACACGCTCGTTCAACTACATGGCGGGTCAGCTCAAGAACACGGTCGGCGAGGTGCAGGGCGAACGAGACAAGCTGAACACCCTGTTCCTGCATATGACGGACGGCGTAGCAGCGTTCACGACCGCGGGCCGGCTCATCCATATGAATCCGGCGACCGAAAGCCTGCTGGGCGTGCGGGTGGAGGACGGCCTGACATTCGACGAAATGTTCGCCGACCTGGATATGCCCAATTCGGACGAGACCGCCATGCGGTCGTTCCTGACCAGTGAGATTACGCGCTTCGGCCGCGTGCTTTCGGTCACACTCGCGCCGTACGGCGCGCTGGACGGGGAGGGCGGCGTGATCGCGGTTATCCACGATATTACCGAGCAGCGCCGGCTGGACGACGCGCGCCGTGAGTTCGTGGCGAACGTATCGCACGAGCTGCGCACGCCGCTGACTAATATCCGCTCGTATACCGAAACGCTGCTGGACGCGGCGGGCGACATCCCGATCGATACGGAAAAGCAGTTCCTCGGCGTTATCTCCAGCGAGTCCGAGCGCATGGCGCGCATCGTGACCGACCTGCTGACACTGTCCAAGCTGGACTATGGCCGGATGGAGTTGCGTATGACGCGCTTCCCGCTGGGGGATATGCTGAAAAACGTGGCCAACGCCATGAAATTCACGGCGGAGGACAGCGGGCATGAGCTGACTGTGGATACGCCGGACGACCTGCCGCAGATCGTGGGCGACCGCGAGAGGATCGAGCAGGTTGTGGTGAACATCCTGTCCAACGCGGTCAAATACACGCCGGCGGGCGGCCATGTGCGTCTGTCCGCGCGCATGGCCGGAGCCAACCGCGTGCGTATCACAGTGGAGGACGACGGCGTGGGTATTCCGGCGGCGGACGTGCCGCGCCTGTTCGAGCGCTTCTACCGCGTGGATAAGGCGAGGAGCCGCGAGGCGGGCGGCACCGGTCTGGGCCTGGCGATCGCCAAGGAGATCGTGGAGCAGCACGAGGGCAAGATCGCGCTGGCCAGCGAATATGGCAAGGGTACGACTGTGACCATCACCCTGCCGACCGACCTCATCCCGAATCGGGAGGAGGGGCCGGTATGAACCAGGCCGGACATTCGGTGAAAAACACCGCGAAAAACGTTTCCCTGATCGTGCTGGTTCTACTGCTGGGCGTGCTTTGCGCGGCCAACTGGCTGGCGGGCATGAACATCGACCAGATGCCGGCGGACAACCTGCTGCGGCGCGCGTACGACCATGTGTTCGGCGGCGCGGTCGGGTACGAGCTGCGCTCGTCCGGCGTGGCGGCGGCCGAGCCCGCGCAGCTCGCGCTGACCACGGACGGACAGCTTTACGGCGTGCAGTACAGCCTGACCGACATCGACGCAGGCCTGGAAGCGGTCCGTCCGCTGTGGGCGGCGGTACTGTCGGACGGGGAGCTGGAGCAGGCGGAAGAGGCGGAGCTGGTCGCAGCCCTGCGGGCCGGGGACTGCGCGCTGCTGCGCTATCACGGCGCGATCCCGCTGAGCGTTGCAGCCGGCTGGATGGGCGGCTCCTGGCAGAGCGACCTGGCGGTTGAGACGCTGGTTTATACGGCGGGCAGCGGCCAGCTGTTTGTGCGCACGGATACGGGCGCGCTGTACGCCGCCGCGGCGGACGCGGACGAAAGCGTGCTGCGCGCCGCGCAGCAGGGCTTCCGCGGCCTGTCCTGCCAGTTTTCCGGCGAGGCGTATGCGGTTTATCCGGAAACGCTGCTGTTTGATCGGGAAACGCTGTCGCTCCCCCTGCTCAAAGCGGGGAGCATCGACCTGTTCGACCCGCAGAGCGGCACCGGATTGGAGGACCTGCTCGATGCGTTCGGCTTTACGCCGTATGCGAACTATTATTCCGAGCAGAACGACCGCGTTCGGGTGTTTGTAGACGATGTGAGTACGCTGCGCGTGAACGCGGCCGGCCTGATCCAGTACGCGGCGGGCGCGGACAGCACGGTGCGCGCCTACGACGCGGGGGAGGCCGCCGGCCGTGCCGCGCTGGACGCCCAGCTTGACTGCGCGCGGACGATCCTGGACACGGCGGTGCGCGCGGGGGAAACCGACACCCACGCCTCGCTCTACGCGGTGCAGCACAACGGCAACCGCACGACGCTGGTGTTCCTGCAGATGTACGGCGGCGTCCCTGTGCTGGGGGACAACGATTTCGCAACCTTTGTGTTTGAAAACGGCTCGCTCACCTCCGCGACCATCCGGCTGCAGCGCTTCCACGCGGACGAGGTGCGCCGCACTGTGCTTCCCGCGCGGCAGGCGGCGGCGGGCGCGCAGGGGGAAACGCGCAGTCTGATGGTCGCCTACCGCAGCGACGGAGACTATTTTGCGCCCGGCCGGTTTTATCTGTGATGCGGTGCGCACGGCGGGAGAGGAGGAACGGACGCTTTGCAATGGGGTAAGGTAAAAAATATACTGATCGTCATTCTGGTGGCGGTCAATGCGTTCCTTTTATGTAATCTGGGCGTGAAGCAGTGGCAGGACTGGGAGCGTGTCCGCGAGTTGCAGGCCAATCTGGGCGAACTGCTTTCCGGCTACGGGATAGAGCTGGATGCGTCGTTTCGCCTGCCCGGGGACACGGTGCTGCCCACGCTGTCGGTCGACCGCAGCCGCACCAGCGAGGAGGCGGTCGCCGCGGCCGCGCTCGGCGGCGAGCTGGAGCGTACGGAGCGCGAGGACGGCGCGGTGCTGCTGGAGGGCGCGTCCGGTTCGTTGGAATGGCAGGCGGACGGGAGGCTGCAGGGCGAGTGCGCGACCGGAGAGCCTGCGCCGGAGGAGGAAAAGCAGGCGCAGCGTCTGGCACAGCGGCTGCTGGAAAAATGGGGCCTTGCGTCGGACGACGCGGCGTATACAGCGGATGGCCTGTCCGTGACCATGACAGGCACCGCGGCCGGATTGCCGGTTTTCAACCGGCAGATATCCCTGCGGTTCGACGGGCAGGGCGGCGTCGCCGTTTCCGGCCTGTGGAGCTTTGGCACGCCCTATACGACCGTGCAGGCGAGCGGCACGGTCTGCGTCGCCTCGGACGCGCTGCTTGCATTCGCGGCAAACGGGCAGGACTGCACCCGCATCACCAGCATGACCATCGGCTACCGCCTGCAGTCGGACAGCGGCAGGCGCCTGCAGTTGATGCCCACTTGGAAGATCGGAACGGATTCGGGGGATTATTTGGTGGATTGTGCTAAAAAAACGATACTCGAGCAGGAAAATTGAAAAAGGGCTTTCCTTTATCGGAAATTGTGGTAAAATATATAGGTGAAATTTTGCGCGGATGCACCACGGGGGCGTCCGTTTTCATAAAATAGAGTATGGTATTTGACAGCTGCGGCCGACCGGCCGCGCGGACCAAAGAGTGAGGAGTAGGTGGATTTTGACCAAGTATGTAATCAACGGCGGTAAAACGCTCAACGGCGAGGTTACGATTTCGGGCGCAAAAAACGCGGCGGTCGCGATCGTGCCGGCGGCGTTGCTGGCGGATGGGCCGGTGCGGATTGAAAATGTGCCGAAGATCATTGACGTAACGCTGCAGCTCGAGATCATGCGGGAGCTTGGCGCGCAGATCCGCCTTGTGAACGCGACGACGGTCGAGATCCGCAATTCCCAGCACCCGAGCCTCAAGCCGCATGAGCTGGAGCGCAAGCTGCGCGCCTCGTACTATCTGCTCGGCGTGCTGCTCGGCAAATACGGCTTTGCGGAAGTCGCGATGCCAGGCGGCTGCAACTTCGGCGGTGTGCGCCCGATCGACCAGCATATCAAGGGCTTCGAGGCGCTCGGCGCCAAGGTTACGCTGCCCAAGGGCGGCTATATCCGCGCGGAGGCTCCCGAAGAGGGTCTGCACGGCGCGCACATCTATTTTGACGTGGTTTCGGTGGGCGCGACCATGAATATCATGCTCGCCGCGGTTCTCGCCAAAGGCCAGACCATTATGGAGAACTGCGCCAAGGAGCCGCATATCGTCGATCTGGCGAACTTCCTCAACGCGATGGGGGCAGACGTCAAGGGCGCGGGTACGGACGTGATTAAGATCCGCGGCGTGGAGCGGCTACAGGGCGGCAGCTATTCCATCATACCGGACCAGATCGAGGCCGGCACATTTATGGCCGCGGTCGCGGCGTGCGGCGGCTCGGTGTTGGTAAAAAACGTTATCCCCAAGCATCTGGAGTGCATCACCGCCAAGCTCAAGGAGATGGGCGTGGAGGTCACGGAATTCGACGATTCGGTGCTGGTGCGGAGGGAGAACCGCCTGACGCGCACCAACATCAAGACCATGCCGTACCCAGGCTTCCCGACCGACATGCAGCCGCAGATGACAACCGCGCTTTGCCTTGCGGAAGGCACGAGCATCGTCACCGAGGGCGTGTGGGACAGCCGCTACCGCTATACTGAGGAGTTGGCGCGCATGGGTGCGAGCATCCATGTGGACGGCAAGATCGCGGTTATTGAGGGCGTCGAGGAGTTCAAGGGCGCGCCGGTGCGCGCGCACGACCTGCGCGCGGGCGCGGCCATGGTTATCGCGGGGCTGGCGGCCAAGGGTGTGACCGAGGTTGAGCAGGTGCAGAACATCGAGCGCGGCTACGAAACGCTGGTGGAGAAATTTGTGGCGCTTGGCGCGGATATGTACCGTTCGGAGATACCGGATTCCATGGGCATGGCGGAGCGCGCGTAACACAAGCAGGATGCAGACAGCGGAGGGGGCAACCTCTCCGCTGTTTTGGAAAGCAAAGGGGTTTAGTCAGTGGCGGAACGGTATTATTACAGCATTGCAAGCGGCTCGACCGGCAACTGCGGCCTGTATGTGGCCGGAGGCGCCGCAATTCTGATTGATCTGGGGGTGTCCCTGCGCAAGATCACGGCCGCGCTCACGGCGGTCGGACTGGGGCTGGACGACCTGTCGGCCGTGCTGCTTACGCACGAGCATATCGACCATGTGAAGGGCCTGCCGATGTTCCTGAAGAAAGCGGGCGCGCCGGTGTTTGCCTCGCGCGGCACGGCGGAGGCGCTTGCGCAAAAGGAGCCGCTCTGCCGCGACCGGCTGAACGTATTTGAAAGCGGCGAGGCGTTCTGGGTGCGGGACGTGGATGTTGAGACCTTTGAAACGCCGCACGACGCGGCGGACAGTGTCGGCTACATATTGTCCCACGGTGAAAGCCGGTTCGGGTTTGCGACCGATCTCGGCTTTGTGCCGCGCGATGTGGCGGACAGGCTGCGCGGCTGCGGGACGGTCGTACTGGAAAGCAACCACGACCCGCATATGCTGCAGGCGGGGCCGTACCCGTACCCGCTCAAGATGCGCGTGGCAGGGCCGGCTGGTCACCTGTCCAATCCGGACTGCGCGGCATTTGCCGCCGATCTGGTCAAAAACGGGACAAGGACGCTGATCCTTGCCCATCTGAGCGAGAAAAACAATATACCGGAGCTGGCGTTCCAACAGACCAGGGCTGCGCTGCGCGGTCTGCCCGCCTGTGCGGTCCATATCGCGCCGCGCGAGCGCATGGAGGAGCCGGTCCTGTTCGGGGAGGAAGAAGCATGCTCTCTGTCCGGCTGATTTGCGTCGGCAAGCTGGGCGAAAAGTTCTGGGCGGACGCGGTAAAGGAATATGAGAAACGCCTTGGCGCGTACTGTAGGCTGGAAATCGTCGAGCTGCCGGAGGCACGGCTGCCGCAGGCGCCTTCGGCGGGAGAGGTGCGGCAGGCGCTTGAGAAAGAGGCCGGTCTGATCGAGGAAAAGCTCCCGCAGGGGGCGGCGGTGGTTGCATTGTGTGTGGAGGGACGGACGATGTCGTCCGAACAGCTTGCCGACTATCTGGGGCGGCTGACGGTTTCCGGAACCAGCAGGGTGTGCCTGGTGATCGGCGGCTCCTGCGGGCTGTCGGAGCGCATCAAGCAGCGCGCGGCGCTGCGCCTGTCCATGTCTCCCATGACGTTCCCGCACCATTTGGCGCGCGTGATGGTGCTGGAGCAGGTATACCGCGCGCTGAATATTGCCGCAGGCGGCAAATACCACAAATGACAGGAAAAGACGCTATGACGAGATATCCGATTATCCTGGCGCACGGGCTGGGGGTGACCGATCAGGGCGGCCTTTACACGCCGTGGGGGCGTGTGCCGGATCTGCTGCGCGCCCGAGGCGCCGTCGTTTACCTCGGTGGGCAGGACGCTTGGGGCAGCATCGAGACCGGCGCGGCGCAGCTCGCGCGCACGGTGCGCCGCGTCCTCAGGGAGCAGGGCTGCCGACGGGTGAATATCATCGCTCATTCCAAGGGCGGGCTGGAGGCGCGGTATCTGATCTCCAACATGGGATACGGGCGGTATATTGCTTCGCTTTCCATGCTGTCCACGCCTAACCGCGGCTCGCGTGTGGCCGAGCTGCTGCTGTACGCCCGTCCGGGCGTTGCGCTGTGGGCGTGTGGGAACGACGCCTACTGGTCGCGGCACGGCGATGAAAAGCCGGATTCCCTGCGCGCGGGCGAGCAGCTTACGCCGGCATATCTCGTGCGTTTCAATCGGGACAACCCGGATGCGAACTGCGTGTTTTACCAAAGCTGGGGGACACGGATCGGCACGGTGCATCCGGATGGCGCTATGATGCTGACGCGCGGTTTGTTTTACCCCGCGCACGGGGCGAGCGACGGGCTGGTCACGCCGGCCTCGGCGCGGTGGGGCCTGTACCGCGGCACGCTGGACGGGGTTTCCCACCAGCAGGTGGTGGACGTGTTCCGAAAGGACGCGCCGGGCTTTTCTGTGAAGCGGTTTTATATCAGCCTGGCGCGCGGGCTGGCGGAAAAAGGATTATAGGGGCGGCGGCTATCGTTTTTGGATACGTTGCCGCTTTTTGTTTTGCCTCGAATATTTCGAAAAAGCATTTACATTGTCCGTCCGATTCGGTAAAATAGAAAGAAGAGAGAAATTGTTTCAGGAGGGGCTCCTATGATTATCACGATAACGCTCAATGCCGCGCTCGACCGCACGCTGCGCATCGAACAGCCGTTGGTCGTGGGCAAGCTCAACCGGGCGGTGTCCAGTTATCTGGAACCGGGCGGCAAGGGTATCAATGTTTCCCGCGCCGTCAAAGCGCTGGGCGGGGACAGCGTGGCGTTGGGTTTCTCTGCGGGTACAAACGGCCGTATGATGAAAGATATGCTGACTTCTGCGGATATTCACCATGATTTTGTCGATGTTTCGGGACAGATGCGTGTCAACACACAGATCATCGACGCGCAGGGCGGGCATACGGAGGTCAACGAACCGGGCAACAAGCTGGAAGACGCGGATTTCCTCCGTCTGCTGGACCGTATGGATAATTACCTAGATAAGGGCAATATTTTTGTCCTGGCCGGCTCCACGCCGCCGGGCTTTTCTATGCAGAATTACCGTAAGCTGTGCCAGACGATCAAAAAACGCGGCTGCAGGCTGATTATCGACGCGCAGGGCGAGCTGCTGCTCGAAGCGCTTCAGTGCGAACCTGATGTGGTCAAGCCGAATATCTTCGAGTTGGCGGAGGCGGTCGGTGATAAGCCCTCGACCGATCCAGAGGTTGTCTTGGTTTCCGCGCGCAAGATGCTGGATATGGGCGCGGGTACGGTCTGTGTTTCCATGAGTCAGGAGGGCGCGGTGTTCGTTTCCAAAAGCGAGGACGAAGCGCTGTACGTCAACACCAACCCGCGCATCTACGACGAAGGCGCGGTCGGTACGGGCGACGCAATGGTTGGCGCGATCGCCAATTCGATGAACAAGGGCCTGCGGTTTGACGAAATGGCGCGTTTTGCGGTCGCTACCGCGCGGGCGAGCAGCCGGCTGGCCGGAACCGAGATGGCGACGCTCAAAAAGGTCTACGAGGTCTACGAGACGACGCAGGTCTACATACTGTAAATATATAAAAAACGGGGAGGAAGTGGTTTTCCTCTCCGTTTGCGTTTCCGCTTTGGCGAAAGCGGGGAAGCTGCGCCTGCGCGGCGCGGGCGGACAAGAGGGGAGAAACCGACGGTTTCTCCCCTCTTGCCAATCCCCCCTTTTCCCTGATGCGCAGGCCGGAGGCGGGAACGGCTGCGCCGTTCCTATTTCTGACCAGGACCGCTCCGAAAAAATACGGGGGCTGTTGCGGGAGCTCTGTTCGCGCGGAGGTTAGAACGGGACAGCGGGAAAACGGATGCCGCCTGTCCGAAACGGTTCATGCGCGCGTAACAGCGCGCGGGAGGGGGGAGCCGCCGCCCACCCCACCCACCATCCCCTTGGGGTGGAAGCCGTTGCGCTTACCGTGATACAGCAAATGGGCGGCAGATGGAACGCGCGACCTACCTTGCGCGCGGAGCGCGCTCTTATTTGCGGGAGCAAATGCCGTAAACTGGCCCTGTGGAAGCGCCAAAACCTTGTAGCCGTGAAAAAAGGAAAGCAGGGAATTCAAAAGGGGAGGACAACCCATGCGAGTTGTCCTCCCCTTTTGCCCCCGCGCCGGGCGGCGCACTGTCCCCGCACGGAGGGGCGGCATCGTGTTGTATCCACGGATAAAACGTCGTACGCTGGCACGCCTTCTGTTTCCAGCTCAAAGACTGTGCTGAAGCTTTGCGGCCTTGAGCGTGTTCTTCATCAGCATGGTGATGGTCATTGGTCCCGCGCCGCCCGGCACCGGCGTCATATAGGACGCCTTTTCCATGACCTCCGGCGCAACATCGCCGCAGACCTTGCCCTCGGCGTTGCGGTTGATGCCGACATCGATCACAACCGCGCCGTCCTTTACCATGTCCGGCGTGATAAAGCCGGCCTTGCCCACGGCGGCGACCAGGATGTCCGCGCGGCGGCACACCGCCGCAAGGCCGCTGGTGCGGCTGTGACAGATCGTGACCGTGCCGTGCCGGTGCAGCAGCAGCATGCTCATAGGCTTGCCGACGATGTTCGACCGACCGACCACAACGCACTCCTTGCCCTTGGGGTCGATTCCATATTCATCGAGCAGCTCCATCACGCCCGCGGGGGTGCAGGGGACAAAGTCGAAGTTGCCCACCATAATTTTGCCCACGTTGACCGGATGGAACGCATCCACGTCCTTTTTCGGGTCGATCGCGTCGATCACCGCCTGCTCGGAGATATGCTCCGGCACCGGCATCTGGCACAGGATGCCCGAAATCTGGGGGCTTTGGTTGAGCTGCGCGATCAGGCCGAGCAGCTCCTCCTGGGAGGTTTCCGCGGGAAGCGCATACTTCTCGCTATAAAAGCCGCATTCGGCGCAGGCTTTCTCTTTATTGCGGACGTAAATCTCGCTGGCAGGGTCGTTGCCCACGATGATAACCGCAAGGCCGGGCGTAACGCCTTTTTCTTTCAGCGCCTTGGTCTCCGCCAGGATGCTGCCGCGCACCTTTGCGGAAAGCGCTTTTCCGTCCATTCTTACTGCACTCATGTCATATCCTCCTCTTATGATGGAAACGGGTCACTTTTGTTCCGGCGCGCTTTCCGCGGCCGGGCTGCCGTTCGCCGCAGGCTCCTGCGCGGGCGCGGCGCTCTCCTGCGCCGTTTTCGGCTTTTCACTGCCTGCGGGTTGCTCCAACGGCACAGGGGCTTCCGCCGGTACGGGCGCCGGCGGCTGGTAGAATTTTTTGCTGACCGCAATGCGGTTGTATTTGCGAACCAGAATGACGATGGCTGCGGCGCAGCTGATCACGGCCAGGATCTGGGACACGCGCATCGGCCCGAGGTACAGGCTGTCCGTGCGCAGGCCCTCGATCCAGGCGCGCCCCAGGCCGTACCAGGCGACGTACAGAAGTGCGATCTCGCCCTCGAATTTGCGCTTTTTGGAGATGAAATGCAGGGCGATAAAGCCAACCAGGTTCCATAGGGACTCATACAGGAACGTCGGGTGTACCGGACTGCCCGCGTCGATCGTCATGCGCCAGGGGAGCAGCGTTGTGCCGCCGTGCGCCTCGCCGTTGATGAAGTTGCCCCAGCGGCCGATGCACTGGCCGATCAGCAGGCCGAGCGCGGCCATGTCGCACAGGCCGGCAAACGACAGCTTTTTGAAGCGGCTGTAAGCGAACAGGGCGATCAATACGCCGATCACTGCGCCGTAGATCGCGATGCCGCCGTTCCAAACGGCGACGATCTCGGCCGGATGCTGGCTGTAATACTCCCACTCAAAGACAACGTAGTACAGGCGGGCGCAGACCACGCCCACCGGCACACAGATGATCATGCAGTCGATCAGGTTATCCGAGGTGAAGCCGAATTTTTTGACGCGGAAATTCAGGTAGAGCGCGGCCAGGATAAAGCCGACGCAGATGATGATGCCGTACCAGTAGATTTCCTTGCCGAATACCGTGAATGCGACGCGGTTGATGGTGAATTCCAGGCCAAGCCCTGGGAATGCGATGACGTGTTCCATGATGATTGCTTCCTTTGCTGTTTTGTTGATTTACTGCTGCGGCTCGACGACCGAAAGGGAGGAACGGTCGCGCCGCGCCCAGCGGGCGAACATGGCCTGGACGTCGTCCGGACTGATGGTGTCGAATAGGGCCGCGAAATCGAGGTAGTGCTCGCCCGCGAAGAGCGCGCCTACCTCCTGCCGCGCATAGCTTTCGGGCGCGTCCAGCACGCGCAGGTGCAGGCCGTACACGGCTTTTTTCATGCGGGAGAAAAGCGCGTGGTCCGCCCCCTCGTGCGCCAGGCGCGCGACCTCCTGCTCGACCGCGGCACGGACCGCCTCCGGATCGCGGCTCTCGCCGCCGAGAATGGCGGCCGCGCCCTCCGGAATGACCGTATAGTCGGTATCAAAATCCCGTCCGATCAGGCGTTTCTCGTAAAGCGAGGCATACAGCGGGGAATTGTCGCCGCACAGGATGCGCACGGCCAGTTCGCCGAGCAGGCTGCGGCGTAGGCGGCTTTCGTCCGGCTCCAGAGGGATATCCTTGAAGCCGAGCAGGAACTGCGGCTGCGATACCTGCATGCAGCGGGTCACGGTCAGCTCGTTTACCGTCTCGCGGCGCGTGCCGTAGTGCCGCCGGCCGATCTCGGGCGCGTCCTGCGGGGAGAACTGTGCGGCAATCCGGCAGGCTTCGTCAAAATCCGCGGTGCCGCAAATGACGAGCGCCATGTTTTTCGGGCTGTAAAACGCCCGGTGGCAGGCGTACAGCGTTTCCGGCGTGATCTGTGCGATGCTCTCCGTGCTGCCCGCGATGGACACACGGACCGGATGCGTGCGGTACAGCCCCTGGAACAGGCCGACGAATGCCTGCCAGCCAGGGGTGTCGTCCATCATGCCGATCTCCTGCCCGATGATGCCCCGCTCCTTTTGCACGTTTTCCTCGGTGAAATACGGCGTGAACACAAATTTCAGCAGGATCTCGAGGTTTTCTTCAAACCGGTCGGTGCAGGAAAAATGATAGGCGGTCATGGTCTGGCTGGTGAAGGCGTTCGGGCTCGCGCCCGTGCGCGCGAATTTCTGCAGGGCGTTGCCGTCCTGGTCTTCAAACATCTTGTGCTCCAGAAAGTGCGCCACGCCCGCGGGCGTATCGTAGCGCCGGCCCTCGCAGGTGAACGAGGCGTCCACAGAGCCGAAATTGGTAGCCAGGATGGCGAAGGTTTTGCTGAAGCCCTCCTTAGGCAGATAGCAGATGCGCAGGCCGTTGTCCAGCGTGCGCGTTTCCATGCGCTCGCGCAGGGCGGAATATTGCTTGCTCATTGCGCCGCCCCCTTCATAAAGTATACCATGTCGAGCGTGGTCGCTTGCGCCGCGGCGACCACCTGCCCGAGCGTAACAGCTTCGGTTTGCTGGATGCGGTCCTCGGGCGCGGTCAGCGTACCGGCCGCCGCCTGGCCGAGCCAGTAGCGCTCGAGCGCGAGCGGGTCGTCCAGCATGGCGCGCCAGTTGGTCACCAGGGTTTTTCGGGCGGATTCCAGCTCCGGCTCGGTGATATCGCCCTGCCGGCAGGCGTCGAGCTGGCGCAGGATCTCATCCCGCGCGGTCGCGAAATCCCTGTTTTCAATGCCGGAATTGACCTGCATGATACCCTTGGAGGCGATGAACTGCGCACTCGCGTAGTAGCAAAGCGAGTGCTTCTCGCGCACGTTGACAAACAGCTTGGAGCTGGTCGAGCCGCCGTAAATGGTCTGGAACATCCAGTAGGCCGCGGGGTCGCCGCCGGTCAGGCAGCTCCCGCCCGTGCGGAAGCCGAGCGACAGCTTGCCCTGCGTCACCGGCTCCTCCTCCACGACCTCGCGCGCGTCCCCTGCGGGCTGCGCGGCGACCGTGGTGTGCGGCAGATAAAACGGCCGTTCGGTCCGGCGGGCGAGGGGCGTATCCAGGAAAAGATGCGCCACTGCCTCCGGAGCGAGCGTGCCGCAGTAAAACAGCTCGACCTGAGCCTCCTCCAGCGCGCGGAGATACGCGGTATACAGCTTGTTCTCCGTGATGCGGCCGGCCTGCTCCGCGGTGCCGAGCGCGGGCTGTCCGTAGGCCTCCTGCGCGCACATCAGCTCGGTCAGTCGCTTGGGCGCCCAGGTGCGGGGATCGTTTTTCTGCGCGGCGATCCGGTCGATCAGGTTGTCCCGTTCGCCCGTGGTGTAATCCGGACAGAACACGCCGTCCTGCAGATACGGGTCGAACATCAGGTCGGCCAGCAGGCGGACGACACGTCCGGTCAGTCCGGCCGCGCCGGGGGCGTAGGCCTCGTCGATGCAGTCGGACAGAAAGCCGATGACCAGGGTTTCGCCCTCCTTGCGCACGATGGCTTCTATGCGCGCGCCGTACAGCTCGTCGAGCGTCGTGCCGAGCGCGCGCAGGTCGGGAAGCTGCGCCGTACCGCGCCGCAGAACCTGCGGCAGACAGGCGCGCAGCGCGGCATCCGGCCCGCCGAGGGGCAGCAGCAAGGCCGCGCGCAGCACCGCCCGTTTGAATTTCGGCGTGGTCACGCAGGTAAGGTTTACCCCCGCGCCCAGCTTTTTTCGGGTCACTTGTTGCATATTTTGCCTCATTTCCGGAAAAAATTTTCTATCGTGTTTTATTATAGCATCATTCATAGTGTGAATCAAACGTAGATTATGTGAACAAATCCGTGCCGGTTGCTATTTTACCCTTGACAGGCCGGCAATTATACGGTAAAATAAGCGTGTTCGATGTAAAGGGATAACGCTTTACAGCTTCAAGGGAGGCCCGCCGATGAAAGGCAAACCGCTCGAAATGAGCCTGCTGTTCGACTTTTACGGCGAGACGCTCACGGAAAAACAGCGCGAGCTGTTCGACTTGTATTATAATGAAGATCTTTCGCTTTCCGAGATCGCGGAGCACGCGGGCATCACCCGTCAGGGTGTGCGCGACGCTGTCAAGCGCGCGGAGCATGCGCTGCAGGAGATGGAGGACCGCCTCGGTCTGGTCAGCCGCTACGGCGATACGGAAAAACGCGCGGAAGCGCTGGCGCGCGAGGTCGGGCGCTTACGCAGCCTGAACGCTGAAAAACTGCACAGCAGCGAGGCGGAGGAGATCGCCTCCCGCATGGCGCTGCTGCTCGCCCAGCTTAGGCAGGAGGCTTAATATGGCTTTTGAAGGCCTTACCGAAAAAATTTCATCCGCATTCAAGGGCCTGCGCAGCAAGGGCCGGCTGACTGAGGCGGACGTCAAGGACGCGATGCGCGAGATCCGCATGGCGCTGCTCGAAGCGGACGTCAACTTCAAGGTCGCCAAGGATTTCATCAAGGCGGTCACGGAAAAAGCGACCGACGCGGAGATCCTGGATAGCCTGTCCCCTGCGCAGCAGGTCATCAAGATCGTCAACGAGGAGCTGATTGCGCTTCTGGGCGGGCAGACCACCCGCCTGACGATCGCGCCCAACCCGCCCACCATTGTGATGATGGTCGGTCTGCAGGGCGCGGGCAAAACCACCAACTGCGCCAAGCTGGCGGGTTTGCTGCGCAAGCAGCAGCAGCGCCGGCCACTGCTCGTCGCGTGCGACGTATACCGCCCTGCGGCGATCGACCAGCTCAAGGTCGTCGGCCGGCAGCTTGACATCACCGTGTTCGACGAGGGCCAGGGCGATCCGGTCGAAATCGCAAAGCACGGCATCGACCACGCCAAACGCAACGGTTATGATCTGGTGTTCCTCGACACCGCGGGCCGTCTGCACATCGATGAAAAGCTCATGGACGAGCTGAAAAATATCAAAGCGGCCGTCACGCCGACCGAGATCATCCTCGTCGTTGACGCGATGACCGGTCAGGACGCGGTGACCGTTTCCCAGACCTTTGACCAGGCGCTCGGCATCAACGGCGTACTGATGAGCAAAATGGACGGCGATGCCCGCGGCGGCGCGGCGCTTTCGGTCAAGGCGGTCACGGGCAAGCCGATCAAATTTATCGGTACAGGGGAAAAGCTCGGCGATATTGAGCCGTTCCATCCCGACCGCATGGCCTCCCGCATCCTCGGCATGGGCGACGTGCTGACGCTGATCGAAAAGGCGCAGCAGACGTTCGACCAGAAGCAGGCGGCGGAAACCGCAAAGAAAATGGCGTCCGGCAAGCTGACGCTGACCGATTTCCTCGGCCAGCTCCAGCAGATGAAAAGCATGGGCTCGATGGAGGAAATGCTCGGCATGCTGCCGGGCGTGGACGCGAAGGCCCTTGCCGGCGCAAAGATAGACGAAAAGCAGATGGCGCATACCGAGGCCATCATCCAATCCATGACGCCCAAGGAGCGGGATAACCCCTCCATCATCAATTTTTCCCGCAAAAAGCGCATCGCGGCTGGCTGCGGCCTGAGCGTGGAGGCGGTCAACAAGCTGCTCAAACAGTTTGAGGCCATGCAGAAGATGACCCGCCAGCTCACCAGCATGGCGCGCGGCGGCAAGGGAAAGAAAAAACGCCGCGGCTTTCCGAGCCTCGGCGGGCTGGGCAACATGAAGCTGCCGTTTTGATTGATAACGGCCCATCCCTTTGTTTGTAAAGAAATTTACAATAGATCAAATTCTATTGAGGAGGTGAAACCATGGTAAAGATCAGACTTCGCCGCCTGGGCGCGAAGAAGGCCCCGTTCTACCGCATCGTTGTCGCTGATTCCCGTTACCCGCGTGACGGCCGATTCATCGAGGAGATCGGTACCTACAACCCCCTGACCGATCCGGCCACCGTCAATGTTGACGCGGATCGCGCGCAGGAGTGGATCAAGAAGGGCGCGCAGCCGACCGATACGGTTCGCGGCATCCTGAAGAAAGCCGGTGTGCTGAATTGAGTGAGGCTAACGAAATGAAAGAGTTATTGACCTATATTGTCAAAAATCTGGTTTCCGAGCCGGATGCGATTGCCATTACCGAGGAGATCGACGGTGATAACGTCACCTATTCCCTGCGCGTAGCGCCGGGGGATATGGGCCGCGTCATCGGCCGGCACGGCCGCATCGCAAAGGAAATCCGCACACTCATGAAAGCGGCAGGCAATCGTGAAAACAAACGCGTGACAGTCGATATCCTCGACTGACGGACTTCGTTTGAAACGGGCGCCGCCCGTTCCAAACGAGGCATGCCCTTGTCAGGCTGCGCCTGAAAGGGCTGCCGCGCCGAAGCTCTGTGAAAGTTTTGGTTTTCGCAGCGCTTCGTCTTGGTATCAAAAGCACGGGAAGCGCCCGCGCTTTTGCGGAAAACCGCAGACGCGGTTTTCTGTTTCATGCGCCTGACGGCGTTTTGAGCTGAAAATCGCCGCGGCGCGGCGATTTTTTGTTATGCGTGTGAGACGCGCGCGGCACACCACCACCAAAGAGGAGAACGTTATGCCGAAACAATTTTTAGAGGCTGGTAAGATCGTCGGCACGCATGGCGTGCGCGGCGACCTCAGGGTGCAGAGCTGGTGCGACAGCCCCGAGGTGCTTTGCGACTTTGACCTGCTGTATCTGGATGAAAACACGCCGGTAACCGTGGAAAAGGCGCAGGTACACAAAAACGTGGTGCTGATGCACCTGAAAGGCGTGGACACGGTTGAGGCGGCGGAAGCGCTGCGCGGGCGCGTGCTGCACCTGGACAGGAACGACGTGGAACTGCCGGATGACCTGGTGTTCATCCAGGATATTCTGGGCTTTCGCGTCCATGACCTGCGGACCGATCGTGCGGTCGGTCGTGTCCGCGATGTGCTGACCTCCAATCCGGCGCACGATATGTATGAGATACAGGGAGAGGATGGGCGGCTGGTCTATGTCCCCGCCGCAAAGCCCTTTTTGAAAGAGATCGATATGGAGGCCGGCGTGATCTACATTGAAAGCATCGAGGGTCTGCTCGAATGAAGATCGATATTATGACGCTGTTTCCGGAAATGGTCAATGCGGTCATGGGGGAGAGCATGATCGGCCGCGCGCAGGAAAAGGGCCTCGTGGAGATACGCGCGGTCAATATCCGCGATTATGCGACCGACAAGCACCATAAGGCGGACGACGCGCCCTATGGCGGCGGGCGCGGGCAGGTCATGCTGGCCGAGCCGCTTTACCTGTGCCATCAGGCGCTTTGCGCCGGGGAACGGGTGCATACGGTGTTCCTGTCCGCGCAGGGCAGGCCCTTCGATCAGGACAAAGCGCGTGAGCTGCTCGCGCGGGAGCATATCATCCTGGTATGCGGCCATTATGAGGGGGTAGACCAGCGCTTCATCGATGCGTGCGTGGACGAGGAAATCTCGATCGGCGACTTTGTGCTGACCGGCGGCGAGCTCCCCGCGATGGCGGTCGCGGACGCGGTGTGCCGCATGGTGCCGGGCGTGTTGCCGGACGAAGAGGCGTTTACCGCCGAAAGCCACTGGGACGGGCTGCTCGAACACCCGCAGTATACCCGACCGGAAAACTGGCGTGGCCGGCCGGTGCCGGAGGTGCTGCTGAGCGGACACCATGCAAATATCGCGCTGTGGCGGCGCGAAATGAGCCTGCGCCGCACCCGTGCCGACCGGCCCGACCTGTTCGCCCGCTTTGCGCCGCGGGACAAGCAGGACCGGCATCTCCTGGCGCGCCTCGAACAGCCGGAGGAAAACGGGGACCGTTAAGAGACGTCAATTTCCTCCGTCTGTGGGACGGAAAACATTGACCTTTCCCAGCAATCATCCTATAATAAAGATACCTGTATAGGTACCATTGCCAGGGGAGGAAAACAAAATGGATATGAAAAAAATGGCCGGCGACAAAGCGGCCGAATATGTCAAGGACGGCATGGTGGTCGGACTCGGCACCGGTTCCACCGCTTACCACATGGTAAACGCCATCGGTGAGCGCGTGAAAAACGGGCTGAAGATCCAGGCTATCCCGACCTCCAAGGCCACGGAGGCGCAGGCGCGCGAGCTGGGCATCCCGCTGCTCACGATCGACGAGGTCGACCACGTCGATCTGGATATCGATGGCGTGGATGAAATCGACCCGCAGTTCAACGCCATCAAGGGCGGCGGCGGCGCGCTCTACCGTGAAAAGGTCGTCGCGACGCTCGCCAAGGAAGTCATCTGGATCATGGACGAAAGCAAGCTGGTCGACCACATCGGCGCGTTCCACCTGCCGGTTGAGATCGCGCAGTACGGCTCCAAGCAGGCGATGGCCAGGATGGAGGAATACGGCTGGAAGCCGGTCCTCCGCGTGCGCGACGGAAAAACTTTCGTTACGGACAACGGCAATTACATCGCGGACCTGCATCTCGGCGCGGGTTTTGACATTGAGGACGTCAGGGAAAAGCTCGGCACGATTGTCGGCGTTCTGGAGCATGGCCTGTTCCTGAATATGTGCAAGCGGATGATCGTCGGCACCTCGTCCGAGGGCGTTCGGGTCATCGAGAACCCGTCCAAGTGACAGGATGCGCGCCGCGCGGAAAGAGTGAGGGATAGGGAATGAACCAGACCAGAAGACCGCACGCCAAACAGCCGAATTACCGGCTGTTGCTCTGCATAGGGCTGCTGGTGTGCCTGGTGCTCGATATATTGTTTTTCGTGCTGTTCCTGAGCCAGTGCAGTCGGGCCGGCGGGCTGGAGGACGAGGTCAAGAAGCTGACCGAGGCCAACCAGGCGCTCACCAGCCAGAACACCATGCTGCAGCAGCAGAGCGACGCGGCGCTGACCACGGCGGTCGCGGCGCTGCCCGACCCGACGACAGCGCAGACGACCAACCTGCCTGATTTGATCCCGCAGCTCACCGATGCCGTTTATGTGGTGCGCACAACGGGAGAAGGCTACCAGTACCTCAAGATCGCGGAAGGCGCGGTGCTGGATAAGCTGAACGCCTACCGCGACGATGCTTCCGGCTATACCGCCGCGGAGGGCGACGCGCCCACCTGCAGCTATTGGGTGCTGTTTTCCGACCGCGTGATCGGCCTGACCGATGGCGGCAACGGCTTTGTCAGCACCGACCGAACCGCAACCGGCAGCGCGACCACGGTCCCGTCCGGCTTCTACGATTTCGTGGTATCGTTGTTCGCATAAAAACGGACGTAAGGGTGCATTTTACCGAAAAAAGGATAAAACACAAGCGGGGGCGCTTGACAAGCGCCCCCGCTTGTGTTATGCTACTAAAAGCCGCATTGTGCATTGGCTTCTGTTAAGCGCGTCCCAAAACGGGCCGCCGCCGTGCCAAGCGTGACTCTACAACGAAAGAGAGGGAAAACCACATGTATGCCATTCTGAAAACTGGCGGCAAGCAGTACAAGGTATCTGAGGGCGACGTGATCTACGTCGAGAAGCTCGGCGTAGAGGACGGCGCGACCGTTACTTTTGACGAGGTTCTGGCCGTAGGCGAGGGCGATTCCATCACCGTCGGCGCTCCTTACGTTTCCGGCGCAGCCGTGACCGGCACGGTCGAAAAGACCGGCAAGGGCAAGAAGATCAACATCTTCAAGATGAAGCCCAAGAAGGGTTACCGCAAGCGTCAGGGCCATCGCCAGCCGTACACCAAGGTGACTATCGCGTCCATCAAGGCGTAAGGCGGTGACAAAGGTCACGTTTTCGTCGCAGGGGGGCAAGCTCCTTTCGGTGGACATCCTCGGCCACGCGGGCTACGCGGAGGAAGGGGAGGACATCGTTTGTGCGGCGGTATCCAGCGCGGTCATGCTGACCCATGCGCTGCTGCTTGACGTGCAGGGTATCCCGATCGACACACTGGTCGAGGATGACGGCGCCCATATCCGCATCACGCTGCCGCAGGGCAGCGGCCTGCTGCGGGGACAGGACGCGCTCAAGGCGCTCAAGCTGCATTTTACCGAGCTGGAGCAGAATTATTCCGATTTTTTGAACGTAATGGAGGTGTACGCAAATGCTGAAGATTAGCTTACAGTTTTTCGCGCATAAAAAGGGCGTAGGTTCGACCAAGAACGGCCGTGATTCCGAGGCCAAGCGCTTGGGCGTCAAGCGTGCGGACGGTCAGACCGTTCCGGCGGGCAACATCCTTGTCCGTCAGCGCGGCACGAAGATCCATCCGGGCCTGAACGTCGGCCGCGGCAAGGACGACACCCTGTTCGCCAAGGTTGAGGGCGTTGTTCGTTTCGAGCGCTTGGGTAAGGACCGCAAGCAGGTTTCCGTTTACCCGCAGTAAGAAAAAACGATGAAATCCCAGACGTTCGTCTGGGATTTTGTTATAATGCCCCATGAAGCGGACGGAGGACGCATGGACTGGCTGACAGAGGCGGAGCGCAAGCTCCGGCATGGGAACCGGATATTGTTTACGCGGGAAAGTCTGCTCTTGCAGGACCTGCGGCCGGCCTTCCTGTGTATGAGCTGACCGCGATCGTGCTGGAGCACGGGCCGGCACATTGCCGCGGGCCGGTGGGGCGCGGAAACAGGAATATATGGAACGGTTGCTGTATTGGCGGGACAATGCTTCGGGGCTAGCGGAGAAATGGGCGCCGTTCCTGTAAACAAAGAAGAAAGGAGGAGCTTCCCATGTTTATTGATATTGCAAAGATCAAAATTGTGTCCGGCAAGGGCGGGGACGGCAAGGTGGGATTCCATCGGGAAAAGTACGTCGCCTCCGGCGGACCGGACGGCGGAGACGGTGGACGCGGCGGTTCGGTCATTTTCCAGGTGGACGACAACCTCTCCACCCTGCTGGATTTCCGCTATAAAAAGAAATACGTTGCCGCGGCGGGAGAAAACGGCGGCAGCAAGCGCTGCAAGGGCAAGGACGGGGCGGATCTTGTCATCCGCGTGCCGCGCGGCACCATCATCCGCGACCAGAAGACCGGACAGGTGATCCGCGACCTGTCGGACGACGAGCCGTTCGTGGCGGCCAAGGGCGGCAACGGCGGCTGGGGCAACACGCATTTCGCAACCCCGACCCGACAGGCGCCGCGCTTTGCCAAGCCCGGACAACCGGGCGTGGAGCGGGACATCATCCTGGAGCTTAAGCTGCTGGCCGACGTGGGGCTGGTCGGCTTCCCGAACGTGGGCAAATCCACGCTGCTGAGCATGGTTTCGGCGGCGCGGCCCAAGATCGCCAATTACCATTTTACGACGCTGGTTCCCAACCTGGGCGTGGTCTCGGTGGGGGAGGAGCAGTCGTTTGTTATGGCGGATATCCCGGGCATTATCGAGGGCGCGAGCGAGGGCGCGGGACTGGGGCATGATTTCCTGCGCCATATCGACCGCTGCCGCCTGCTGCTGCATCTGGTGGACGCGGCGGGCAGCGAGGGGCGCGATCCGCTGGAGGATATCGAGAAGATCAACGCTGAGCTGGCCGGATACAGCGAATTCCTCGCCGCGCGGCCGCAGATCATTGTCGCCAACAAGGTGGACCTGCTGGGCGAAGACCGCGCGCCGGTCGAAGCGCTTAAAGCCTATGCGGACGAGCACGGCTTTCGGTTTGCCGAGCTGTCCGCGGCGACAAATCAGGGCGTAGCCGAGCTGATGCGCATGACGTGGAACGTGCTGCAGGAGCTGCCGCCGGTGTTCATCTACGAGCCGGAATTCGTCGAGGCTGTGGAGGATACAGGAGGAACGCGCGACTGGACGGTGGAAAAGGTGGAGGACTACTATGTTGTTTCGGGCGCATGGGTGGATAAGATAATGGGCTCGGTCAATGTAGACGACTACGAATCCCGCCAGTATATGGACCGCATGCTCAAAAGCGCGGGCGTATACGAAAAGCTGGAGGAAATGGGCGTGCAGGAGGGCGATTTTGTCGTCATCGGGGACCTGGAGTTCGAGTACGTCTATTGAGGAAAAACGGTGCAGGCATCCGTACCTGCACCGTTTTTTTATTCCACCGTATAGTCCTCGACCGTGCCGGAGATGGTCGCGCTTTGCTGCAAACCGTTCTCATCCGTGTAACGGAAGGTGTAGCCAGCGCCGATCCGGTCGGTCACGTCCAGCGGGATGCGCTCATTGACGAACAGCCATAGCCGTCCCTCCTCCACAGACAGCGCGTAGGGCATGCCGTCCAGACGAGTGACAGTGAAGCCCGCGTCCGTTTCGCCGCTCAGCAGGGCCTCGGTGGTCGCGGGCGGGGCGGTGATCACGGTGGGGGCTTCGCCCTCCGCGCCGCTGACCGTAATGGTCGCGGAACCGTCCGCATGCAGCACCATGCGCGCCTCGCTGGGGAGCGGCTGGCCGCTGATGGCCAGGGACGCGCCGGCCTGATCGTACAGCGGCGTGCGGAACAGCCGGCCGCTGGCCGCTCCCGCAGCCGCAACCATCAGCACGGCCGCGGCGCATACGGCAATCAGGCGGCGGGGGAGATGGCGCTTTCCCGCGCGGCGTTTCACGCGGGCCGCCTGCCGCAGCCGGACGGCCAACGCCTGCTTTTCGGTTTCGGTAAACATCATGGGGTTCTCGCTCATATGAAAGCTCCTTTCAGGTCGTTTTTCAGCATGCCGCGCGCCCGCTCCAGGCGTTTGCGCACTGCGTCGGGGGAGATACCGAGCAGACGGGCGGCTTCCTCGGCCGAGTAGCCCTCCCAGCAGCAGAGGGCGACGGCGTCTCGGTACCGGTGCGGCAGGGCGCGTATGGCTTCCAGTATGGCATGGTCCGAGGCTTCCGGTGCAGCGACCGTATGCGCCTGTTCCAGCAAGGCCCGCCGGCTGTGGTGCGGGGCGCGCAGCAGGTTTTTGCAGGCGTTGCCCGCCGCGCGGATCACCCAGGCCTTTTCGTGCTCCTCGCTGGTGAAGGTGCGCTGTGCGGCAAGCAGCTTGAGGAACAGCTCCTGGCAGATGTCCTGTGCGTCCGCCCTGCTGAGACCGTGCGACAGGCACAGGCGGAGAATCAGGTCGGCATAGGTGCGGACAAAGCGCTCCGCGTCCGCTTCATCGTTCCAATCGTACATGGGCTGTCAACTCCTTTCATACGGAATACACACTGGCAGGCGGCTTTGTGACAAAATCATGCTGCGGCAGTAACAAAAAGGAAGCCGGTTTCCCAGCTTCCTTTTCAGACTATTCTGCAGATCTGCTTCTGTTTTTTTCTGCCGCGGCGATTTCATCCTCTGTTGCGTCCTCGAAATACAGCTCTGCGTGATCGGTATCTTTGTTTCCCGTCACAGTATAGTAGGCGCCGTCCTCGACCTGAAATGTGATCGTGCCATCGTCGTTGTAGCTTACATTATCCACTCCACCAGGGATGGTAAAGCTGAGAATGTGCGCGAAAAAAGCGCCGTCTGTCGCGGCGTTGGCCGCGCTGGCCGCCGTTGCCATAAGCGCCGCTGCCGCCGCGCCGATCACCAGACTTTTGCGGATACGTCCTGTTTTCATCTGTCCAGCCTCCTGAAAAGCGTTGCCGGAGGCATGCAGATGGGAAAATGTCTGCTTATAAAGTTCCTTCATCACGAAAACCCTCCAGCGTTTGTTTGAGCTTCTGTCTCGCCCGCAGCAGGCGGGTCTGCACGGCGCTTTCCCGCAGGCCGAGGATCTGCGCGACCTCGCGCACCGAATATTCCTCGTAGTAATACAGGTGGATGGGGACGCGGTATTTCTGCGGCAGCGCCATGACCGCCAGGAAAAGCGAGGACTGCTCCGGCGTTTCAAAGCCGAGCGTCTCCGCGTAGTCCTCGATCGGCGCGGTATACCGCCGCCAGGGGGATACCAGGTAGCGCTTGCATTCGTTCACGGTCACGCGGATCAGCCAGTTGCGGATGTGCTGCTCATTTTCAAAGGGCTTTTCCGCGTGGTAGCATTTGATCAGCGCGATCTGCGCCATGTCGTCCGCGTCAGCCGCGCTTTTGGTATACTGGAATGCAATTGCGAACAGACGGTCCCTGTACCGCTTTGCGATGTCCTCAAACTGTGCCTCGTCCAAGCTGCAACCTCCCTGCTGCAAGATTTGAAAGGCCTTTCATAGATAATACCCTTGGACGGGGGCGGATATCACAAAAATTTTTCCCGCGCGGGCTGGGCGCATGTCTACAGCGTACCCAGCGCGGGGAAGAAACGGGAAAGCAGGAAAAACACGGCCGGCAGGAAGATGGCGGGCAGCAGGTTGCCGACCTTGACCTTTTTATCGAACATCAGGTTGAAGCCAATGGCAAAGATAAGCACCGAACCGATGCAGGACATCTGGCTGATGAGCGCGTCGGTCAGCCAGGGGCGGATGAAACGGGCGAGCAGGGTGATGCCGCCCTCGTATACCAGCAGCGGCAGCACGGACAGGTAAACGCCTTTGCCAAGCGAGGCCGCGAATACGATGGCGGCCACGCCGTCCAGCACGGCCTTGGCGATTAGGATGGAGGGGTCGCCGTTCAGCCCGTCCTCCAGCGCGCCGACAATCGCCATTGCGCCCACGCAGAACAGCAGGGAGGAGGCGACAAAGCCCTCGACGAACTTTCCGTCCTCGCCGCCCGCGAAGCGGGCCTGGCACCAGGCGCCAAAGCCGTTGAGCCGCGTTTCGATATCGAGCGCCTCGCCGATCAGTGCGCCCAGCACCATGCTCAGCACCAGCAGCATGGTGTGCTGGGTAGCGATCGAACCGTCCGCAATGGTCAGCAGGCCGCTCACCGCGCCGCCGATGCCGATGAAAAACGTACACAGGCCGAGCGCCTGCATGATAGTGGTTTCAAACCGGCGTGGCAGGCCGCCCTTGAGGAAAACGCCGAGGGAGGAGCCGGCGGCGATAGCGATACAGTTGATAATGGTACCCAGCCCGATCATAACCTAAAACCTCTTTTGCTTTACTAAACTAAATTGTAAAGCATACGCGGGATAAAGTCAATGCCCGCTGTCGTGCGATGGCGGCGGGCTGAGGATAAACGGCGTCCTGCGGTAATGGGAGCCGCCCGCGCGCAGGGCGGGGGAAGGGCAGGCGAGGGCGTACAGGTCGTCCGCGAAGCAGTCGAGCGTCAGCGCGGGCTGCAGCGCCGCGGGCAGGCGCTTTTCCGAAACCGGCCGGATGATGACCGGCGGGCGGTCAGGCAGGCCGCGGAGCAGCCCGCGGCCCTTCGGTCCGAGGGCGAGGACGCGCAGGTACTGCGGCCGGACGGGCGCGTCCGCGGGCAGCCCGATCGCCGTGCGCAGCAGGGCGCGCCGCACCCTGGCGGCGGGGAAGCGGCGCGTGCGGGCCTGTTCGACCGCGTCGGTGAACGAAACCGCCGCATAGACCGCCCTTTGCAGGCGCTCATCAAAGCCGTCGTCCGCCCCAGTGGACAGCCGCCCTGAGAACAGCGCCGCGCGCAGCAGGGCGAGTAGCATATCCTCCGGCAGATTGACCGGCGCAGCGCCGGCCCGTACCGCACGCTGCCATATCGCCAGCGTGTCCAACGGCAGATAGGGCGCGCAGCGGGCGGTTTCGCCCGCGCGGAGCTGCGCACGCAGCAGGCTGGCGGAAGCGAAGCCCGCGCAGGGCGCGTCCGCATCGTGCGCCGCGCCGCGCCGCGCCACCGCGAGCGGGCGCATGCCATAGGGAAGCATGGCACGGCAGTATTCGATCGCGAGCGTATTGTTGGGCGTATCCAGCAGGGCAGCGGCCCGCTCATCCAGCCGGCGCAGCTCGTCCTGCCGCCGCGCCGCGTAAGACAGCGGGGAAGCGCCGCCGCCCGTGGGAGGGAGCGCGTCGAGTGCCCGCGCCGCCCGCTCGATCAGTGCGGTATCCGGCGTTTCCGCGCCGAACGACACCACGTTGCAGCCAAGCGCCCGCAGTACGCCGATGGCGCCGCGCGCAAAGCCCTCTGCCGAGGAGAGCGCCGCTGCGAGGGGAAGCTCAACCACCAGGTCCGCTCCGCCGCGCACCGCCATCTCGGCACGCGCGTATTTGTCCAGCACGGCGAAGTCCCCACGCTGGACGAAGTTGCCGCTCATCGCGCACACGATGGCCGCCTCCCCGCCGAGCGCGCGTTGCGTTTGGGCGATATGGTGCGCGTGGCCGGTGTGGAACGGGTTGTATTCCGCGACGATGCCGCAAACAGTCATAGAAATCTCCTGAAAATAATACAAAGTTTGGTACATCCTGTGCAAATTATGGCTTGTACAATTGTAAGAAATCGTGTAGAATAGGCTTGTAGAATCATTATATCGATTAATGCGGGTTTGTGCAAGCCGCTAAAAAACTTAAGGGAGTAATGGCAAATGAAAGTTCTGGTCATCAACGCCGGCAGTTCCTCGCTGAAGTATCAGTTGCTCGACACTGCGCAGAACGCGGTCATGGCAAAGGGCCTTTGCGAGCGCATCGGTATCGACGGTGTGCTGACGCATACGGGAAATAAATCCGAGGAGAAATACCGCATCGAAACGCCGATGGCGACCCATTCCGAGGCGATCAAGGCGGTCATCGATATTCTGCTCGATTCGGAAAAGGGCGTGATCGCCTCGATGAGCGAGATCGACGCGGTCGGTCACCGCGTGGTGCATGGCGGCGAGTTCTTCTCGGACAGCGTGATTATCACGGAAAAGGTACTCAAGGCGATTGAGGACTGCGTGCCGCTCGCGCCGCTCCACAACCCGCCCAACCTGATCGGCATTCAGGCATGCCGCGAGGTCATGGGGCCGGATGTGCCGATGGTCGCCGTGTTCGACACCGCGTTCCATCAGACCATGCCGCAGTCGCATTACATGTATGCGATCCCCTATGAA
This sequence comes from Intestinibacillus sp. NTUH-41-i26, assembly GCF_032769475.1. GTDB lineage: Bacteria > Bacillota > Clostridia > Oscillospirales > Butyricicoccaceae > Agathobaculum > Agathobaculum ammoniilyticum. The sequence continues at coordinate 2,807,007 of NZ_CP136477.1, read as the reverse complement.
TATTATGAGAAGTATAAGATCCGCCGCTACGGCTTCCACGGCACGAGCCACAAGTACGTTTCCCAGCAGGCTGCGGAAATGCTCGGACGCCCGATGGAGGAGCTGCGCCTGATCACCTGCCACCTGGGCAACGGTTCGTCGATCTGCGCGATCAACCGCGGCAAGAGCTACGATACCTCGATGGGCTTCACGCCGCTGGACGGCCTGCCGATGGGTACCCGTGCAGGCAACATCGACCCCGCAATCATCGAGTTTCTGTCCGAGCATGAAAAGCTGTCCGCGCATGAGGTCATCAACATCCTGAACAAAAAGTCCGGTATGCTGGGCATTTCGGGCGTATCGTCCGACTTCCGCGATCTGGACGCGGCGGTAGAGGAGGGCAATTCCCGCGCGGCGCTGGCCAAGGATATGTTCAACCTTTCGGTCAAGAAGATCATCGGCTCCTATATTGCGGAAATGGGCGGCGTGGACGCGATCATCTTCACCGCGGGCGTGGGCGAAAACGACCGCTCGGTCCGCTGGGACGTGTGCGAGCACATGGAGTACCTCGGCATCAAGATCGATCCGGAGAAGAACAAATACCGCGGCCGCCAGATGGATATTTCCATCGATTGGGCGCGCGTGCGCGTGCTGGTCATCCCCACCAACGAGGAACTCATGATCGCAAAGGACACCGAGCGGCTGGTAAACGAAGCGAACCACTAAGATCGGCATAAAACAGGGCGGGGCGATGGCTTTGCCCTGTTTTTTTGCCATGAGGGAGGGCATATGGAGCAAAATCAGGAAAAAAAGCACTGTGCGCGGCTCGGCTGGGCGCTGCTGGCGGTCGTGGTCTGGGCGGCCGTGTGGCAGTTCGCGCTGGCGTTTGCCGACCAGGCGCTCGCCTGGGGGCTTGGTGTCGTGATGCCTTACGGGCTGTACTACCTGCTCGCGCTGGTGGGGCATTATCTCGTGTCCCTGCCCGCGGCGTTCGCGCTTTGCCGCAGCGTACCCCGCACGCCGCTGGCACCCGTGCCCGTCGGCGCGCGCCGGATGGGACGGTGGTTCGTGATCGGCGCGGCGCTGATGTGGCTCTGCTCGCTGCTGGGTTCGTCGCTCAACGACCTGGCCTACCGGCTGTCCGGCCGCGCGCCGGTCGATCTGGTGAGCGAGGCATTCAGCCTGTACCCGACCACGGTCGTGCTGGTGGGGGCGTGTCTGATCGGCCCAGTGTGCGAGGAGCTGCTGTTCCGCGGTCTGCTGGCGGGGCGGCTCGCGCGGTACGGCGAGAAGCCGGCCGCATTTGTGTCCGCGCTGCTGTTCGGGCTGTACCATGCCAATCTGGGGCAGTTCTTTTATGCGTTTGCGCTTGGCCTGCTGCTCGCTTATGCGTATTTCCGGTCCGGACGGCTGAGGGTACCGGTTGCGCTGCACATGCTGTTCAACCTGTATGGTTCGGGCGTCCCGTTGCTGCTACCGGACAGCCTGGGACTGCTGGTGCTGTACGGCCTGAGCTGGCTGGTGCTGACAATCGCCGGCGTCATTCTGCTGGCGCGCGGCTGGAAACGGCAGGCATGGGCGCACGGCCCCTGCGCGCCCTCGATGCGCGCGGTGTTTGGGAACGCCGGCATGACGCTGGCAATCGTCGCGTGCTTTGTCCAGCTCGCGCTGAATTTTGTCTTGGTATAGGAGGAAAACCATGCGTGTAGATTTGCATATGCACACGGAGTACTCGGTGGACGCGGCGCAGGCACAAACGCCGCTGCAGAAGGCGCAGGCCTGTCTGGACGCGGGGCTGGAGATCATCGGCATCACGGACCACCTGGAATATTACCACCGCCGCGGCCCGTCGGAAAACCGCGATGTGGAGGCCTGCCTGCGCGACATTCGGGCGGCAAAGCAGACATTTGCAGGCAAGCTCGAGGTGCTGGTCGGCATCGAAGTCGGGCAGATCTATGCGGATCCCTCGGCGGACGCGTTCCTCCGATCGCACGCGCTCGACATGGTGATCGGCTCGCTACACGTCATGCCGAACGATCTGGATATTTATTTCCATGATTTTGCGCGCATGGACTGCGATGCGTTCCTCAAGGATTATTTCAGCGAGCTGCTCAGGGTGTCCGAGCATGGCGGGTTTGATGTGCTGGCGCATATCGATTATCCGCTGCGCGTCATGCGCCATGGGGAGTATATCCCCTCGTTCGATCAGTACATGGATCGGGTGGAGGATGTTCTGCGCTCCTGCATCTCGCATGGCTATGCGTTCGAGCTGAACGCGGCGGGGCTGGGGAGCTGGCAGAAAAAGGTCGGCCCGCCGCAGAACATCCTGTATGAATACCGGCGGCTGGGCGGCGAACGCATCTCGATCGGCTCGGACTCGCATACGCTGGACACGGTCGGGCGCGGCGTTGCCGACTGCGTGCGGAACGCGCGTGACGCAGGCTTTACCTCCGTGACCGTGTTTCGGGGGCGCAGGCCCGAACAGGTGCAACTATAATATGACATAAGCTGGGAGAAAACATGCTTTTTGGAAAAAAACAAGAGATCACAAACACGGAAACCACGGTATACGCGCGGGCCAAGATCAACCTGGCGCTGGACGTGACCGGTAAACGGGAGGACGGCTACCATACGGTCAAAATGGTGATGCAGTCGGTCGCCCTGCACGACGAGGTGCGGGTCACGGTGACGCACGGGGAAAAAAAGCCGCGCGGCATCGTGGTGCGCTGCAACCTGCCCTACCTGCCGGTGGACGAGCGCAACCTGGCGTATCGGGCGGCGGAGCTGTTCTACGAATCGACCGGTATCCTGCTGGAGACCTGCGAAATCCACATTGAAAAGCGCATTCCGGTGGCGGCGGGGCTGGCCGGCGGCTCGGCCGACGCGGCGGCTGTGCTGCGCGCGCTCGCTTCGCTGCACGCGGCGGGGCTGACCGACGAAGAGCTGTGCGCGATGGGGCTGAAGCTGGGCGCGGACGTGCCGTTCTGCCTGCGCGGCGGCACTATGCTGGCCGAGGGCATTGGGGAGGAGCTGAGCGCGCTTCCGGACATGCCCCATTGCTGGGTTGTGCTGTGCAAGCCGCCGTTCGCGGTTTCTACCAAAGAGGTGTATCAGGCGATCGATGCGGTTGATATCCGGCAGCGGCCGGATACGGCGGGCATGCTCAAGGCGCTGGACAGGGGCGACTTTGCCGGCGTGTGCAGGCGGCTGTCCAACGTGATGGAACTGGTCACAGCGGCAAAACGCCGCCAGATCGGTGAAATCAAGGAGTTCCTTGCGGAAAATGGGGCGAACGGGACGCTGATGAGCGGCTCCGGTCCGACGGTTTACGGGCTGTTTTCCGACGAGGGGCGCGCAAAAACCGCTGCGAAGATGCTCGGCCGGCGCTTTGCGGATACATTTTTGACCGAGACGGTATAACCACGCCGCCTGCCGGACATACTGGGAACACCAGATGACGGGAGGCGGTTTTATTATGAAAAAACAGGGCAGGGAAACGCTGGCGGCGCTGCTGGCCGCGGCCTGCGTGCTGTTTTCCGGCGCATTCTGGCCGGATGCGCCGCGCGGGGCCTGGTGGTGTACGGCGTTTTCGATCGCGGGCAGCGAAACCGTCGCCCGGCAGGAGGACGGGGACGACGGCGCGCTCGAATTCCGCTGGGGGGTCGTGGACTGGCTGCGGGCGCTGCTGGGATAAAGTGCTTGTCCGCCCCGTGCCGCTGTGGTATAATGATGCAGTAAATTGTATCGAAAACATACCAACGGAGGAAACATATGAAGCTGATTAACGAAAAAGGGAAGCTGTTTGGCGTGATCAACGTCGTTGACCTGCTGGTTCTGCTGGCAGTGATCGCCGTGGCAGCGGGCGTGGGCTACAAGCTGTTTGCACCGCAGATCGCGGAAGCGGCGGCGAAGCAGGTCGATATGACCATGATCGTGCGTGTGCGCGGCGCGACGCCGTTCCTTGTTGAGGAGGTTGAGCGTAACAGCCAGGTCGGCAAGCAGATTGTCAGCGGCAATTCGTACACCAGCGCGGTCATCACGGATATGCAGATCGAGCCGTACGACCAGCAGGTGACCACGGCAGACGGCCGCATTGTCACCACGCGCGATCCGGATAAGCGCGATCTGGTGTTCACGATCGAGACGACCGTACCCGAGGGGACCGCCTCCCCGTCGATTGGCACGCAGGAGGTGCGCGCGGGCCGCACCTTTATCGTAAAGACCAACGATTTTGAGACGACCGGCAACATCGACTCGGTCGATATCGCGGCGGACGCGGAATAAGCCTATGAAAGCGATTTTACAAAACAGTCTGCTGGCGCGGGCGCTGCTCCGCCTGCGCGAATGGTACCATGAGGGTGCGATCGCGGGCTTTTTCGGGAAGATCCGCGCGGCGTACCCGAATTCGCGCTTCCGGCGGATGTGGGAAGGCTTTTGCAGCGCGCCAAGCTGTACGGCGGCGAACAGCGGCTATGCGCGTCTGCTCGCGGCGCTGCGGCGCGTGGTCGAGCGTCTGGGCGACGCGGCCGCGCAAAGCCTGGTCTACCGGCTGTGCCTTGCGGTCTGGAATCCGATCGCGCGGGCGGCTTCGGGCGGCGTTGTGGGAAAAGCGTTTCGCTTTGTCGGCATGCGCGGCCTGCTGCTGATTTGCCTGGCGCTGTATCTGCCAATCGACTATTTCCTGCGGTCGGTGCTGCTGGGCTATATCAATATCCCGCTGCTCGCTTCGATTTGGGACGAATGTCTGATGCTCGCGGCGGCAGGCTATCTGCTGTGGCACACGGCGATGCGCCGCGCGCCGCTTGCCTCGCGCGCCACGCCAGTGGACGCCTACCTGCTGCTGTTTATCGGCGTGGGCTTTTTCCTGATGTGCGCGGTGTCGCCCTATCCCTCGATCGCGCTGGACGGATACCGTGCGGTCGTGCAATACCTGTTCTGGTTCTTTCTGGTTACGCGCCTGATTGAAGACGACCGCGACTTCGCGCTTTTTTACGGCGCGCTGGTGGCGATGGCGGTCGTGATCGCGCTGCACGGCATCTACCAGTATATCGTTGCCGCACCGATACCGGCGTCCTGGGTGTCGCAGACCGAAGAGGGTGTGCGCACGCGCGTCTATTCGATCACGGGCAGCCCGAACATCATGGGCAGTCTGTTGGTGCTGTTCGCGCCGCTGGTGGCGGGCATCGCCTATTACAGCAAAAAGCCATGGGTCAAGGCGCTGGCAATCAGCACGACCGGCATGATGTGCCTGTCCATCATCTTCACCTTTTCCAAGGGCGCGTGGGGCGGCCTTGCGGTGGCGGTGCTCGTATTCGCGGTATTTCTGGACCGCCGCCTGATCGCGCTGATGGGCGTAGCGGGTGCAGGTGCGCTGCTTGCGATCCCCTCTATTGCCAGCCGCATCACCTATCTGTTTACTGCGGATTATATGGAGGCCAGCCAGCGCGCGGGTCGTATGGTGCGCTGGGAGACCGGACTCGACCTGCTGCAGGAATCCAACCCGCTGCTGGGCTTTGGCCTGGGACGGTTTGGCGGCGCGGTTGCGATGCAGAACAAGATCATTGAGGAATCGGACACGTTCTCTTACTTCTATATGGACAACTATTACCTCAAAACGCTGGTTGAAATGGGGTATCTGGGGCTGATCTTCTTTATTATCCTGCTGATCGGTATGATTCTGTGGAGCCTGCGCGCGATCGGCCGCACAAAGTTCAATGAAACCGACCGGACGCGGGTGCTGGTGGTATCCATGTTCGCAGGCATGTGCGGGGTTCTGACGCACTGTTATTTTGAAAATATTTTTGAGGTGCCGTACATGATGGCCTATTTCTGGTCGCTGGCGGCGGCGATCCTGTACCTGGGATATTTCCGGAGGAAACGGGTCGGGACGTGACAAACAGCGGACCGCTTTTCGGCGGTCCGCTGTTTTATTGAGGAAAAGGGAAAATATATCCACAGTGCAAAATATAGCGGCGTGCGGGTGGAAACAAGTGAAAAGGACGGCGAAACAGGCGTTTCACCGTCCTTTTTTGCACACTTTACACAAGGATTTTCACTTTACGCGGATTTTACAAACCTTGTCTTTTGGATTTAACATAACTTTTTTAATATGGTCTTGTACCAAAAACCAGAACAAAAACAAAAGGAGAAATAGCAGTTATGAAAAAGAGTATATCCCTGTTGCTCGTCGGCCTGATGCTGTGCGGCGCTCTGGCAGGCTGCGGTGGCAGCAACGATTCCTACGGCGCGGACGGCGCGGCCCAGGCGGACAACGGCGGCGAGGCGTCCGGCGTATCCGGCGCGATCACCGTGATTTCCCGCGAGGATGGCTCTGGCACGCGCGGCGCGTTCGTTGAGCTGACCGGCGTGGAGGAAAAGAATGATGCCGGCGAGAAGGTCGATAACACAACCGCCGAGGCGGAGATCGCCAACAAGACCGACGTTGTACTGACGAGCGTTGCCGGCAACGAGAGTGCGATCGGCTATGTTTCGCTCGGTGCGCTGAACGAAACCGTTAAGGCGGTTCAGGTGGACGGCGTGGAAGCCACGGTGGAAAACGTCAAGAGCGGCGATTACACCCTGTCCCGTCCGTTCAACATCGCAACCAAGGGCGAGCCGACCGGCGTTGCCAAGGATTTTATCAACTTCATCATGAGTGCGGAGGGCCAGGCCATCGTTGAGGAAGAGGGCTACATTAAGATCGACGACGCGGCCGCGGCGTTCACTTCGGACGGTTCCTCCGGCCAGATCGCGGTCGGCGGCTCGTCCTCGGTTTCTCCGGTCATGGAAAAGCTGATCGAAGCGTATAAGGCGCTCAACCCGAACGCGCAGATCGAGCTGCAGACCTCGGACTCCACCTCCGGCATGACCGGCGCGATTGACGGCACGTTTGCCATCGGCATGGCGTCCCGCGAGCTGAAGGACGAGGAGACTGCGGAACTGACTGGCACGGCAATCGCGCTGGACGGTATCGCCGTGGTGGTAAATCCGGCGAATACGGTGGAAGACCTGACCATGGATCAGATCAAGGGCATTTACACCGGCGAGATCACCGACTGGTCCGAAGTCGCGGCGTAAAAGATAACCAAACAAGGGAAAACAGGGCGAAATCCGTTTCGCCCTTTCCCACTGTCTATGGGGTGAAAACATGAACGAATCTGCAATCCGCCGGAAGGGCGGCGCGAACCTGCGCGAAACAGTGATGCACGGCGTGTTCTTCCTCTGCGCGCTGGCCTCCATCCTGGCAGTCGCCCTGATCTGTATATTCCTGTTTGCCAACGGCATTCCGGCCATCAAGGAGATTGGCCTGCTGGACTTCCTGACAGGGACGACCTGGAAGCCGGGCAACGATATTTACGGAATCCTGCCGATGATTGTCGGCAGCATTTACATCACGGCGGGCGCGATCATCATTGGCGTGCCGATCGGCCTGCTGACCGCTATTTTCATGGCGTTCTACTGCCCGAAGCGCATCTACGGTATCCTCAAGCCCTGCACCGAGCTGCTGGCCGGCATCCCCTCCATCGTATATGGCTTTTTCGGCATGGTGGTCATCGTGCCGACTGTGCTGGAGGTGGCGAAGCTGTTCGGCTCGAAGATCTCCTCCGGCTCGACCATCCTGTCGGCGTCCATCCTGCTCGGCATCATGATCCTGCCCACCATCATCGGCGTGTCCGAGGCCGCGCTGCGCGCGGTACCCAGCTCGTATTACGAGGGCGCGGTCGCCATGGGCGCGCGGCATGAGCGGGCGGTATTCTCGGTCATGCTGCCAGCGGCAAAATCCGGCGTGCTGGCCGGTATTGTGCTGGGCGTCGGCCGCGCGATCGGCGAAACCATGGCGGTTATCATGGTGGCGGGCAATCAGCCGCGTCTGACCGGCGATTTCCTCAAGGGCATCCGCACGATGACCGCGAATATCGTCATGGAAATGGGCTACGCGAGCGGCCTGCACCGCGAGGCGCTGATTGCGACCGGCGTTGTGCTGTTCGTGTTTATCCTGCTGATTAATCTGGCGTTCTCTGTACTGAAAAGGAGGAAGGACACATGACTACCGTGAAAACGGCCGCCAAGCCGGCCGTAAAGAGCAAGCCGCAGCCGGAGCGTGTGTATGGCAGGGGCAGGGCAGCGGTGCAGAAAGGGCTGGTATACGGCGCGGCGGTGATTACGTTCGCCATGCTGCTGTTCCTGATCGCCTATATCCTGTGGAGGGGCATCCCGAACCTCAAGCCCTCCCTGTTCGCATGGACCTATAATTCGGACAACGTTTCCATGGTGCCGGCCATGATTACAACGGTGGAGATCACGCTGCTCGCGCTGCTGATCGCAGTGCCGTTCGGCCTGTTTACGGCGATTTACCTAAACGAATACGCAAAGCGCGGCAACAAACTGGTAAACGTCATCCGCATCACGACCGAAACGCTTTCCGGCATCCCGTCCATCGTGTACGGCCTGTTTGGCATGCTGTTTTTCGTCACTTACCTGCACTGGGGCTACTCGCTGCTCGCGGGCGCGATGACGCTGGCCATCATGATCCTGCCGCTCATTATGCGCACCGCGGAGGAAGCGCTGATGGCCGTACCGGATTCCTTCCGCGAAGGTTCGTTCGGCCTGGGCGCCGGACGGCTGCGCACAGTGTTCCGCATCGTGCTGCCGAGCGCCATGCCCGGCATCCTGTCGGGCGTTATCCTGGGGATCGGCCGCATCGTGGGCGAAACGGCGGCGCTCATTTTCACCGCGGGTACGATGGCGCAGATCCCCGGCCTGCTGCAGTCCGGACGCACGCTTGCAATCCATATGTACGTCCTATCGGGCGAGGGACTGCACATGAACGAGGCCTATGCGACCGCGGTCGTGCTGCTGGTGGTTGTGCTGCTGATGAACAGCCTGTCCGCGCTGGTAGCAAAAAAGCTGACCAAGAAGTAATCGGAGGATAGCATGAGCGAAAATAAAATTGAAATACGCGGCATGAATCTGCATTACGGCGATTTCCATGCGCTGCATGATATTGACCTGGACATCAAGTCCAATGAGATCACGGCGTTTATCGGCCCGTCCGGCTGCGGCAAATCGACGCTGCTCCGCTCGCTTAACCGGATGAACGATCTGGTCGAGGGCTGCAGGATCACAGGCGATATCCGCCTGGACGGGGAGGACATTTATCACGACTGCGATGTGAACCTGCTGCGTAAGCGCGTGGGCATGGTGTTCCAGAAACCCAACCCGTTCCCCATGTCCATTTACGACAACATCGCCTACGGCCCGCGCACGCATGGCGTCAAAAGCCGCGTGCAGCTGGACGAGATCGTGGAGCGCTCGCTGCGCGGCGCCGCGATCTGGGAGGAGACAAAGGACTGCCTGAAGAAATCCGCGCTGTCCATGTCGGGTGGCCAGCAACAGCGCATCTGTATTGCACGCGCGCTCGCGGCGGAGCCGGAGGTGCTGCTCATGGACGAGCCGACCTCCGCTCTCGATCCGATCTCCACCTCCAAGATCGAGGACCTTGTATTGGAACTGAAAAAGGATTATACTATCGTTATGGTGACGCATAATATGCAGCAGGCCACCCGCGTATCGGATACGACCGCGTTTTTCCTGCTCGGCGAGATCGTCGAGGTCGGAGACACGGAGCAGCTTTTCTCCATGCCTAAGGACAAGCGCACCGAGGACTACATTACGGGGAGGTTCGGCTGATGAGAAACCGTTTCGACACACAGCTCGTCGAACTGAACAACGAGCTGATCGCCATGGGGGCACTGTGCGAGAACACGATTGCCAGCGCGGTCAAGTCGCTGCTGACGGGCGACGCCAAGCTCGCCGCCTCCGCCATCCGCATTGACCAGGAGATCGACCGCAAGGAGCGCGAGATTGAATCCATGTGCCTCAAGCTCCTGTTGCAGCAGCAGCCGGTGGCAAGCGACCTGCGCCTGATCTCCGCGGTACTGAAAATGATCACGGATATCGAGCGCATCGGCGACCAGGCGAGCGATATCGCCGAAATCGTCACCTACCTGTCCGGTGCGTGCAGCCATAACGAGCATATCGAGCAGATGGCGCAGGCCACCATCAAAATGGTGACGGACAGCCTGGATGCGTTCGTGCGCCGCGACCTGACGCTGGCGTGGAGCGTGATAGAATACGACGACGTGGTTGACGACCTGTTCGCACAGTGCAAGCAGGACCTGATCGCGGATATTGCCAAAAATCCGGAGGAGGGCGAGCGCGTGCTCGATATCCTGATGATCGCCAAGTATCTGGAGCGTATCGGCGACCACGCGACCAATATCGCCGAGTGGGTGGAATTCTCCATCACCGGCGCGCACAAGTCCGCGCACGACTGAGGTCTGCCGGCGCAAGAATCTGTTGGAAATGCGGCCGCGGGCGCGGCCGACAAGGAGGAAACGCATGATTTACTGCGTGGAGGACGACGCCGGCATACGGGAGCTGGTCGTCTATACGCTGCAGAATACGGGGCTGGAGGCGCGGGGCTTCGCCGATGGCGAAGCCCTGTTCGCCGCTTTGCGGGAGCAGAAGCCCGACCTGCTGCTGCTCGACATCATGCTGCCCGGCGAGGACGGCATCTCCATCCTGCGCCGCCTGCGGGCGGTGCGGGAAACCGCAAAGCTTCCCGTAATCCTGCTTACGGCGAAAAATACCGAATACGATAAGGTGGTTGGCCTGGACAGCGGCGCGGACGACTACGTCGCCAAGCCCTTCGGCATGATGGAGCTGGTCGCGCGCATCCGCGCAGTGCTGCGCCGCACCCAGGACAGCCCGCCCGGCGAGGGCGGCGGCCGTCCGCTGGTGGCGGGGAGCATTTGCGTGGACGAGCGGGCGCACAGCGTCCATGTAGGCGCGGACGAGGTGCAGCTTACGCTGAAGGAATACCAGCTCCTCTGCCTGCTGATGAAAAACCAGGGCGCGGTGCTGACGCGCGACGTGCTGCTGGAAAACATCTGGGGATACGGGAATGAGAGCGAGACGCGCACGGTAGACGTGCATATCCGAACGCTGCGGCAGAAGCTGGGCGCGGGCGGCGCGCTGATCGAAACCGTGCGCGGCGTGGGCTACCGGATGGGGGAAACCCGATGAGAAAGCGCGTCTTTGGAAGCATTTTTCTGACCGCGCTGGTCACGCTGCTGCTGACCGCGTCGCTGCTGCTGGCGGCGGTGCATTCCGGCCTGTCGGGTAACGCGCGCGAGCGGCTCGCGGGCGAGTGCGGCTACATCGCGCGCATTGCCGAGCGCGGGGACCGCGCCGCGCTGGAGGAGATCGGCCAAAGCTATACCGACCGCATCACGCTGGTCAGCGCGGACGGCGCGGTGCTTTATGATAACCAGGGCGACGAGGACAGCATGGAGAACCATCGGGAGCGGCCGGAGATCGAACAGGCCCTGCGGGACGGCGTCGGGGCGTCCAGCCGCCTGTCGGACACGCTCTCCCAACAGACCTATTATTACGCGCAGCGCCTGCAGGACGGCACGGTGCTGCGCGTGGCCTCGACTGCGGACAGCGCGTTCGGCGCGCTGTCCGCGGCGTCGCCGTGGATCGTGCTGATCGTGCTGCTGGCGCTGCTGGTGGCGGCGTTGCTCGCAAGCTGGCTGACTCATGTGTTCCTCGCGCCGATCGTGGCGCTCGACCTGCACGACCCGCTCAAGAACGACGCATACGACGAGCTTTCCCCCCTGCTGCAGCGCATGGCCAAGCAGAACCGCAGGATAGAAGCGCAGATGTCCGAACTCAAGCGCCGGCAGGCCGAATTTGACGACGTTACGGCGCGCATGGACGAGGGGCTGGTGCTGTTTTCCGCGATGGGCGACATCCTGTTCGCAAACCGCGCGGTGCGCGCCCTGTTTCCCAAGGACAGCGCCTCCGGCGGCTATCTGACACTGTGCCGCGATCCGGAATACGTCCGTGTGGTTGAGGAAGCGCTCGGCGGCGAGAGCGCGCACGGGCGGATGGAAAAGGACGGCCGCGTGTACTCGCTGACCGCCAGCTCGGTCGCAGGGGAGGGGCAGAGCCATGCGGCGGTGCTGTTCGTGGTGGACAGCACCGAGCGCGACCAGGCTGAGCGCCAGCGGCAGGAATTCACCGCCAACGTGTCGCATGAGCTGAAAACCCCGCTGACCAGCATCATGGGCTATGCGGAGATCATGGAGAACGGCATCGTCAAGCCGGAGGATGTCGCGCCCTTTGCGGGCAAGATACGCGCCGAGGCGGTGCGCCTGCTGACGCTGATCGAGGATATTATCCGCCTGTCCCAGCTTGACGAGGGCGGCGCGCCGGCCCCGTTTGAGCCGGTGGAGCTGCTGGCGCTCTGCGGCACGGTGCGCGACCGGCTGCAGCACAAGGCGGCGGCGCACAAGGTTACGCTGGCCGTGACGGGGAAGCCGGTCACGGCGCAGGCGCAGCGCCGCACGCTCGAACAGATGGTATTCAACCTTGCGGACAACGCGGTTGCGTATAACAGGGCGGGCGGCAGCGTGACGATAGAAGCCGGAGCGGAGGGCGGCGCGCCCTTTATTCGGGTGTCGGATACCGGCATTGGCATTGCGCCCGCGGACCAGGCGCGGGTGTTTGAGCGGTTTTACCGCGTGGACAAGAGCCACAGCAAGATGACCGGCGGCACCGGCCTGGGGCTGTCGATCGTCAAGCACGGCGCGGCGCTGCACCATGCGAAAATTGAACTGCAGAGCGCGCTGGGTGTGGGGACAACCATCACCCTGCGTTTCCCGAAAGCATAAAAAAAGAGCTGCCATGCGGCAGCTCTTTTTTTGGTTATTCAGGAGGGAGCGGCTCGGAATAATCAGTTAAACCGAGCAGGTATTCCAGATTGACATGGTAAAACCGCGATAATTTGATTAGGATAGGAAGCGGAATTTTTCTTACATCATTTTCATAATTGCTGTAAGTGTTTTGCGATATATTTAAATATGTTGCAATTTCGTCTTGCGTGAGGCTACGGATTTTTCGCAATTCTTTAATTCGGTAAAAATACATTTAGAAACTTCTTTCATATGTAATTTATCTCGTGATGAGATATTGACATTTATCTCAATATGAGATAAAATTATATCAGATTCCAAAACAAGAGGGGGTGCCGCAATTTGGAAGCTCCACGGACACCCGATATCTTTTCGTCCTATTCGGAAAAGCAGCGGCAGGAATCCATATACCGGACCATCTATATCAGAAAAGAATATGCCGCCCAAATTGAAAAGCTCGCGGTACGGCACGGCATTAGCTGGAACCGCGCCGCCGTCCTGATCCTGCAAAGCTATCTGGACGGTATAGCCTTATGACAGGCGCCCCTTGAAATCCTCATAATCAAACATCCGTATTACCTCGTCCGTGCCGTCCGCGCGGCGCATGGCGATCAGCGGCAGCGGCACACCGTTGAAAGTGTTGGTTTTGACCATCGTGTACAGCGCCATATCCTCAAATACCACTTGGTCGCCCGGGCGCAGCGTGTTATCGAACGAGTATTCGCCGATCACATCGCCCGCCAGACAGGAACGGCCGGTGAGCAGATAGGTGAACGCCTTTTTGCCCGGCTCGCCCGAACGCCATACCGGCGGGCGGTAGGGCATTTCCAGCACATCCGGCATGTGGCAGGCCGCGGAGGTATCCAGTATTGCGATTTCGGCATGGTTGTGCATGACCTCAAGCACGGTTGAGATCAGCCAGCCCGCATTCAGCACCACCGCTTCGCCCGGCTCCAGATAAATCTGCACGCCGTATTTTTCGCGCAGGCGGTTGACGCACTGGACGAGCGTTTCCACGTCGTAATCGTCGCGCGTAATATGGTGGCCGCCACCGAGGTTGAGCCACTTCATGCCCTCCATGTATTTCCCGAAGCGTTCCTCGAACGCATCAACCGTGCGGACGAGGTCGTCCGCGTTCTGCTCACACAGGGTGTGGAAGTGGAAGCCCTCGATGCCGTCCAGCAGCTCGGGCTGGAAGTTTTCCAGCGTGACGCCGAGCCGCGAGGTCGGGCCGCAGGGGTCGTACATCGCGTGCGCCGCGGGCTGGGTCGAGCATTCGGGGTTGAGCCGCAGGCCGCAGCTTTTGCCCGCCGCGCGCGCTAAATTGCCGTAAGCCTTCCACTGGTGGAAGGAGTTGAACACAATATGGTCGGCGTACTGCAAAAGCTCCTGAAATTCGCCCTCCGCGTAGGCGGGGGAGTAGACGTGCGTTTCGCCGCCGAATTCCTCCCTGCCGAGGCGGGCTTCAAACAGGCCGGAGGCGGTCGTACCCGCGAGATACTCGCGCAGCAGCGGGTACGCCGAAAACATGGAAAATGCCTTCTGCGCGAGCAGGATCTTCGCGCCCGTGCGGTCGGCCACGTCGCGCAGCACGGCAAGGTTCTGCACGAGCCGGTTTTCATCCACAAGGAAGCAGGGCGTGGGCAGTTCAGTAAATCTCATGTCAGTCCACCAAAACGGGGTTGCCGTTTACCTGCCACGGCAGGCCCCACTTGTTCAGGGCCTCCATATACGGGTCGGGGTCAAACTCCTCGACCGTGTATACGC